>NZ_JBSRHE010000012.1:0-67463 GCF_055126295.1 Desulfonauticus sp.
AGATTTGGGTGCAAATTCCTTGAACCAATCCTTTTCCATTACCTTAAAACCAGTGGCCACTACAATAGAGCCAACTTCCACTTCCAAAATCTCTCCCTCGGGATCTAACTTCAATCCCCTATCTATTGCATCTGCAGGACAGGCCTTCTCACAGGGAGCTAAAATGGGCTTACCTGTCTTCTTGCTTATCCTGGGCTCTTCTCCTTGCTTGCGGCCATCACAGTTACGGCAATTATCCATATCTATCACAGCCTTCTTGGGCACTGCCTGAGGAAACATAATATAGGCTGCTCCCCTGGTATTCAGACCACAATTAAACTCATCTGGAACTTTAGCAGGACAAACCTCGGCGCAATCTCCACAACCAGTACACTTGTTCCAATCTACATAAGTTTGTTTCTTTCTAATCTTCACTCTAAAATTACCTATAAATCCATCCACATCTTCTACTTCAGAGTAAGTAAGAAGCTCGATATTTTTGTGCATCCCAACCTGGGACATCTTGGGTGTGAGTATTCACGCCGAGCAGTCATTGGTGGGAAAGGTCTTATCCAACTGTGCCATAACCCCACCAATGGAAGGTTTTTGTTCTACCAAATAAACTTTATAACCCATCTCTGCCAATTCCAGAGCAGAGGACATACCTGCAATACCACCGCCAATTACCAGGGCAGCTTGTTTTACATCTACATATTTATCTTCTAGAGGCTCTAATCTTGCTGCCTTGGCCACAGCAGAAGCCACTAATTTTTTGGCCTTTTCTGTAGCAGCTTCTGGCTCATGAGGGTGAACCCAACTACCCTGGTCACGAATATTAGCTAGCTCAAAGAGGTATCTATTGAGACCAGCAGATTCCAAAGCAGCCCTAAAAATGGGCTCATGAGTCCTGGGAGTACAGGCAGCTACTACTACTCTATCTACCAGGCCTTCACGAATGTCTTTTTTTATGACTTCTTGCCCAGCATCAGAGCACATAAATACATCAGTTCTTGCTATTGCAACATCTGGCAGACCTTCAGCAAATTCTCTTACGGCCTCAACATCAATAACACCAGCGATGTTGGTGCCGCAGCGACATACATAAACTCCTACCTTTGCCATTGCTACCTCCTTAATTTTTTGGCAAACCTCGATTTTGTTTGCCCTTTCTCGGTAAAAGGGCTTAAAACCTTGATAAAAAACGATATTATTTTTTTCACTCTGGCTTATAATCGAAAAAAAATATCTTTGTCAAAGGATTATTAACAGAAACTTAAAAAAAATAAAAAAACCTTTTACTATCTAAGTTAATAAGCAAACCACAAAAAATTATTGGACTAATTTGAAAATTGGTTTATAAAAGGAGAAAATTTCAACAAAAAGGAAAAGGAGAAATGAGCAAACCTTTAAAAGCGCTCTTTTACCCGGAAAACATTACTATTATTGGAGCTTCTACCAATCCAGAAAAAATCGGACATATTGTATTAAATAACCTGCTTCAAATTGGTTTTCAGGGAAAAATCTATCCTGTAAATCCCAAAGCCCAGGAAATCCTTGGGCAAAAAGTATTTTCCAGTATCCAGGAGTTGCCCAACAATCTGGACTTGGCAGTTATTACTGTCCCCCGTACCCTTGCAGTCTCTTCCTTGGCTGAGCTGGGAGCTAAGGGGCTTAAGGCAGCTATTGTTATCTCAGCAGGTTTTAAAGAAATAGGCGGTAAAGGCTATCATTTAGAACAAGAGCTTATCGCTATAGCCAACCAATATAACATTGCCTTGCTTGGTCCCAACTGTTTAGGACTAATTAATACCCACGCCAACCTAAATGCCACCTTTGCTGCGGGCATCCCTCAAAGGGGAAGCATTGGCTTTTTCTCCCAGTCAGGGGCCTTATGTGTAGCCATTTTAGATTGGGCTTTGGGAGAAAATATTGGCTTTTCCAAATTTATCAGCCTGGGCAACAAAGCAGTGTTAGATGAAGCTGATATGATAGAATATTTGGGTGAAGATGAGGAAACCAAAGTTATCCTGGGTTATATAGAAAATGTATGTGCTGGAGAAAAATTTATTCAAGCTGCCCAAAAGGTTACCCGCAAAAAACCTATTTTGCTTATAAAATCAGGCAGGACAGCTGCTGGTGCCAGGGCTGCCTCTTCCCATACTGGTGCTATTGCTGGCTCAGATCAGGCCTATTCCACAGCCTTTAAAAAGGCAGGTATAATTCGCATCCTGGATGTAGAATCCCTTTTTAACCTGGCCCTGGCCTTTTCCAATCAGCCTTTACCCCAGGGGCCCAACCTTACCATTATTACCAACTCTGGTGGACCAGGTATTATGGCTGCAGACATCTGTGAAAGTTCCAGGCTAAATATGACCAGGCTTGCACCTAAGACCATTGAAAACTTACAGAAAATCCTTCCTGGTTACGCAGCTCTGTATAACCCCATAGACATTATTGGAGATGCTGATGCCAAAAGATATTTAGACACCCTGGAAGTTATCAAGGATGACCCCAATACTCACTCCATTTTAGTTCTCCTGACTCCCACTTCAGCAATTGTACCGCATCTGGAAGACCTGGCCTTGGGCATAGCTAATTTTAGTAAAACTATAGACAAACCTCTTTTTTGTGTCTTTATGGGCAGAAAACATGTACGGCCAGCCCAAAAAATACTTCTAGACCATAAAGTTCCCTGCTATTTTTTCCCTGAACCTGCCATCCATGCCTTAGAGTCCATGTTTGAACATGCTGAGTGGCGCAATAAACCTGTTTCTAAACCAGAAATCATGGATAGAGATCTTTCCAGAGCAAAAGAAGTTATTCTGCAGGCTCAAGCCAAACAACAAAGAGAAATAGTGGAATTTCAGGCCATGGAAATTCTAGAGGCCTACAACCTTCCCCATCCCTCAACCGAGTTGGCTCGTTCCAGTGAAGAAGCAGTAGAAATAGCTAAGGATATGGGATTTCCTGTGGTGCTTAAAATTGCCTCTCCCAATATCTCCCATAAAACTGATGTGAGAGGTGTTCTGGTCAATCTTAATTCACCAGAAGAAGTAAAACAGGCCTTTTTAGAAATCACCAGCAGGGCGCAGCGGTTAAGGCCAGAAGCCCATATTACAGGTTGTCTGGTCCAGAAAATGGCACCCAAGGGCTGTAAGGAAGTTATTGTGGGTTTTAAGCGAGACGACCAATTTGGTCCTTTACTCATGTTTGGACTGGGAGGAATTTATGTAGAAGTCCTAAAGGACATTTCCTTTAGACTTGCTCCTTTGACCAGAGAAGATGCACAAAACATGATTAGGGAAATAAAATCCTATCTGCTCCTAAAAGGGTTTCGCGGAGAGCCAGCCATTAACTTCCAGGCCCTAGAAGAAATTATTTTAAAGATGTCTCAGCTTTCTTTAGACCTTCCACAGATCTATGAAGCTGAGTTTAATCCCATTTTAGTCAACCATAAACAGGCCCTTGTGGCTGATGTTCGTTTAACCCTGGATTAACCAGACAAGGGGAGGTAAAAGATGAAGGCCATATATATAGGTTCTACCACAGGTTTTGCTGGAAAAAACCTCATTACTTTCGCCCTGGGCAATTATTTTCAAAAACAAAATTACCAGATTGGCTATTTTAAGCCAGTGGGAGCTATGCCCAAAGTAATCAAAGATAAACTTTGGGATGAAGACGCTTATTTGAGTCTGGATTTCTTTGGCCTTAAAGAAGAACCTGAAGTAGTCACACCAGTGCTTATTACTAGAGATTTTAAAATCAAGTCCTATCAAGGGGAATGTTATCACTACTTAGATACCATTAAAGAAAGTTTTACCAAAATAAGTAAAGATAAAGATATAGTTCTTATTGGTGGGTCTGGAAGTTTTCTCTACTCTGGCAAATATTGTGGACTGGATGGGGTAAACATATCTTCTTTATTAAAGGCCAGGGTAATTTTGGTAGATCGTTTTAAAAACGAACTTAACTATGACTACCTTTTAGCAGCCAAAGAAGTTCTGGGGGATAATCTTTTGGGGGTAGTTTTAAACGACATTCCTGATTATTACTGGAAAGAAACAGAAGAATTTATCATCCCTCTTTTGGAGAGAAACGAAGTCAGGGTGTTAGGAGCTATCCCTTCTGACCCTCTTCTCAAATCCATTACCGTACAGGAATTGGCAGATAAACTGGGAGGGAAAATCATTTCCATGCGTTCCAAAGGGGACAGGGTGGTAAAAAACTTTTTAATTGGCACCATGCAACTGGAAAATTTTTTGACTCATTTTAGAAAAAATAGAGATGCAGCTATTATTGTAGGAGGAGACAGGTCAGATGTACAATTGGTAGCTCTGGAAGGAAATAGCCCCTGCTTGATTTTAACTGGAAATTTATATCCCAATGATATTATCTTGACTCGCTCGGAAGTTCTTGGTATCCCTATAATTGTGGTTAGAGACGATACCTTTACTGTAGCTAGAAAAGTGGAAACAATCCTTTTCCGTTCTAAACTAAGAGAACCCATAAAACTCAGTCAGGCCTGTAAATTGGTCCAGAGTTGTTTAGATTTAAAAAGCCTAGAATCCAGTCTAGGGCTAAAGGGTTAAAGAGCTAAAGGAGTCTGGTATGGTAGAAAAAAAGGATTGGGACTGGGAGATAGAAAGCAGGGTTATTGTAGAACTTCTGGACTGTCCTCTGCGTTATATCTGGCGAGAAGAACCCAAAGTAAGTCCTGATGGAGAAAAGATTGCTTTTATTATCAATGAAGGAGAAAATAAATTTAGTGTTTGTCAAAATAAAACTCACTGGGAAGAAGCCTATGATAAAGTCTGGAGCTTAAAATATGGACCAGATGGCAGATTATCTGTACTGGCGCTCACAGATGAAGGTCGCTGGACAGTAGTTACAGAGCAAGTGCCCTGGGAAAACAGTTTTGACTTTGCCTGGGAACTGCAATTCTCTACAGATGGAAGTCAAATAGGAGTAGCCATTCAAAATGAACAACAATACGGCATGGCTGTAAATGATGTTCTCTGGCCTACCCTATATCCCAATGCCAACCACTTTACCTTAAGCCCCAAAGGCAATCACAGTGCAGCCGTGATTCAGACCCAAAACTTAAGTCAGGGAGATATCTTTAAGTACCAGGAAGGTGTATTTAGCGTAGCCATTGATGGACAGGCCTGGGACACCAACCTGATAAATATCTGGACTCCTATTTTTGACCACCAGGGCAAACACATCTGTGCCCAGTGCAGGACATCTCTTTACACCTACACCATTGTGGTAGATGGGAAGGTCTGGGACAAAGAGTTTTCCAGTGTGTGGAGACCTGCCTTTAACCCGGCTACCAGGTCCTGTATGGCGCCGGTGAGAATAGGCAAAAAATGGGGTTTAGCCCAGGACGGAGAAATTATTCTCACTCCCCGGTTTTACCAGATGTGGAATTTTATCTTCTCACCCTTGGGAGATTCCTGGGCAGCTATTGTGGCCACAGATTTAGGCAAATGGACTGTATGCATCAATGGCTCTACCTGGAAAACCCACTTTGAAACCCTGGTTTACGACATTACCTTTAGCCCAGATGGTCAGAGAATTGCTGCTGCCGGGAAAAATAAAGACAAGTGGTTTGTATTAGTGGACGACCAAGTCTGGAATGAAAGCTTTGATATGGTCTTTGAACCAGTTTTCAGCCCTGATAGCAAACATCTGGCCGTGAAAGTGGAAAAAAAGGGCGCCTATACCTATGCCATTGATGGCAAAGTCTTACCTCACAGCTTTGACCAACTCTGGATGCCTGTATTCAGCCCGGATAGCAAAAAGATACTTTTAAGAGGCATTACTGAAAACCAATACTTACGAGCAGTAATTCCAGTGGAGGGATAAATGTTTTATTCCATTTACACCTTTTTAGTAGAAAAGGCCTTTTTTTATGTTTTTAGCTTTTTTTGTATAGCTATTATTTTTAGATTAGCCTACTTCACTCTTCACTCCTTGCAAAATGATCCTATTGTGCTTAAATTTTTTAACCTTAAATATGCCCTTCGTTCTCTTATCAACTGGACAATTCCCTTCAAGGCCAGGAATATGCGTTTAAATCCCATTACCTTTTTTGTTTCCTATCTATTTCACATCTGTATTATTCTGGTTCCTATTTTCTATTCAGGCCATATTTTTATTTTAGAAGAATATATAGACCTTCCCTTTGAACCGCCCATGCTTCCGGATATACTCTCAGATGTACTTACCTTTCTGGCTTTAGTTAGCGGTATATTTCTGCTCTTAAGAAGAATAATTTACCCTCCTGCCCGTTATGTTTCTTCCAGCAAGGACTTTGGCTTACTTTTACTGGTACTTATACCCTTTTTAACTGGATTTTTGGCTGTAAGAGGAATAGGGGGAGATTTTCTTTTATTTTTACATGTCTTAAGTGCAGAATTACTCCTGCTTATTCTTCCCTTTACTCGGATTATGCACATGTTTTTAGGGTTATTTTCCAGAAGTTATACTGGCTCTGAATTTGGGGCCATCAGACACGCCAAAGACTGGTAAAGAGGAAAGCCATGAAAAGAGAGTTAGCCCAAGATATAGGATTAAGAGAAGGCATAAAAAGGATTGACAGGGGAAAAATAAAAAAAGCCATAGACCTGCTTTTTACCAAAAAGGCTGAAACCAGATTAAAATTATACACTTCCACTTGCATTCACTGTGGTCTTTGTGCAGAGGCCTGTCATTTTTACATGTCCCATAAAGACCCTTCCTATATGCCCATTGCCAAAGTTCAAAATACCATCTGGAAGCTCTTAAAAGAAGGCGAAAACATCAATAATCAGGACTTGGCCCTAATTGCCCAGATAGCCTATACTGAATGTAATTTGTGCAGGCGTTGCTCTATGTATTGTCCTTTTGGCATTGATATCGCCTATCAAATGGCTATGGTGAGAAGATTCTGCCATCTCATTGGAGTCACTCCCCAGTATATTCAAGATACAGCCCACAGTCATGCAGCTACCATGAATCAAATGTGGGTTAAGGAAGATGAATGGATAGATAGCGTACAATGGCAGGAAGAAGAAGCCAGAGAAGAACTTCCCTATTTGAGAATTCCTCTGGAAAAATATGGAGCTGATGTATTTTATTCTGTGATTGGACCTGAGCCCAAGTTTAGAAGCCAGCTTATCTATCAGGCAGCAGTGATTATGAATGTAGCAGGAGTAAACTGGACCATGCCAGCTACCCCTGGCTGGGACAATAGTGATATGGCCATGTATGTGGGCGATTACGAACTTATGGGGCGCCTCAAAAAAATCCACTTTGAAACAGCCTTAAGGCTCAAATGTAAAAAAATCGTCATGGGTGAATGTGGGCATGCCTTTCGTTCTGTGTATGACACTGGCACCAGATGGCTGGGCTGGAAAGAGCCACCTTTACCCATAATCCATGCTGTCCAGTTTTATTATGAACTTTTTAAGGCGGGTAAAATTAAAGTGGGCAAAACCTATCCCAAAAAAGTCACCTTCCACGACCCCTGTAATATAGTAAGAGGCATGGGATTGCAGGAAATGGCCAGAACTGTGGTCAAGGCCTTTTGCCCTGACTTTGTAGAAATGCATCCCAATAGAGAGCACAACTACTGTTGCTCAGCTGGAGGCGGAGTTATCAATTGTGGACCTCCTTATAAAAAGACAAGAGTAAAGGGAAACAAGGTAAAGGCAGAACAATTAAAGCGTACTGAAGCAGAAGTAGTTATTGCGCCATGCCATAACTGTCACGGTGGATTGGAAGACATCATTCACCACTACGGACTAAACATGGAAATAAAATTCCTGGGAGACATTATTTACGAATGCATGGACAAAAGCACTCACCCAGAAGAATAGTTTAAAAATAGGTTACCAACAAAAAAGCCCCTCTTAAAGAGGGGCTTTTTTGTATGTTTTTTTATTTAAGGTTTTTTAATTGGGCACATAAAGATTACCATAGGGACGATGGGATTTGGGACGAATGCGAATAAACTTTTCCTTTAAAATAGGCTCGGGGTCTTTATTTAACTCTTTACAAAAATTGTGCACATACTTGCTTATAAGTTCCATATCTTCTGCTGTTGCTTCTTCTACTAAAAGATTGGAAGAAAGCTGATATTCTGGGACTCCGCCTCTCACATAAATACTTCCGCCATGAATACCTGTGGCTAAACTACGACCTGTAATGGGAGCTTCTGGGTGTTTGCTAAAAAGGCCCAGAACAATAATGACTCCTCCGGCCATATATTCACCCAAAAAATCCCCTGCCTTGCCGCCAATTACAATTACAGGCAACTTGTCCTTATAGGCCTTCATATGAATCCCGACCCTATATCCCACATCTTCCAGGACATAGACTTCACCACCACGCATGGCATATCCCAAAACATCTCCAGCCATACCTTCCACTACTATTCTTCCCTCATCCATGGTATTGGCCAAGCCATCCTGGGCATTGCCTTTGACTCTAATGTAAGGTCCACGCATAAAAGCAGCTGTATCCTGGCCAGCCACACCCTTAATTAAAAACTTTAAATCACCTTCCAGGCCAGTAGCAATATAGCGCTGCCCACTCACATTGAGGAGTTCAAACTCCTTATAGCCTTCTCGTACAGCCTCTCTTATCTTGGCATTCAAGTCTCGATAGTAAATGCCTTTGGCATCAATTACTAACTTACTCATAGTAATTTACCCTTTGTTTAATTTTCAAGTTCTACAATAACAGGCTCTCCTGCTTTAGGAGCCCAAAGTTTTTCAGGATCAGGACAAACACTTCTAATGGAGCAATCCTCACTGGCCATAAAGACTTCATCACCTTTTTCAGCCACAATAAGGGGTCTTAACTTGATGCGGTCATTTAAGCCCACCAAACTCTTATGGTCAGCAAATAAAATGGCAAAAGGACCATTTAGTAACCCTGAACCATAGACCATTCTAAGCGCAGTATAAGCTTCTCTCTCTTCTGCTTCCATTCTATCTATTTCATCCCAAAAAGGAGGTGCAAAAACCTTGCAGGCCATTTTTTTGCTCAGTCCATGCTTACGAATCAAAAGGTCCAAAAGATAGGCCACCACCTCGGTATCTGTCATTAAAGTACATTCGTACTTGTGTTCGCAAAGATAACGCTTATTGATGCCATAAGAAGAAATTTCTCCATTATGGACAATGGACCAATCCAGAATGGTAAAGGGATGAGCCCCTCCCCACCAGCCTGGAGTATTGGTAGGAAAGCGGTTATGGGCAGTCCAGATATGTCCTTTGTATTCATCCAGGCGGTAAAACTCTCCTATATCTTCGGGAAAGCCCACACCCTTAAAAGCTCCCATGTTTTTACCACTGGAAAAGATGTAAGCCCCTGGAACCCTCTTATTGACCAGCATAACAACAGCTACCACATAATCTTCTTCACTTAAAAAATTCCAGCTGGGCCTATCCTTTTTTACCGTGAGAAAAAAACGCCACAGTATTGGGGAATCCATTACATTTAAGGTCCTACGCGTTGGTATGGCTTCAGAAAGATGGATATCAAAATATTTTTTCAGCAAGCTTTCAGCCTGGTCCAGGGAATGCTGGTCATCACACATCAAATGAAAGGCATATTTGTCTGCCAAGTCTGGATAAATGCCATAGGCAGCAAAACCGCCGCCAAGACCATTTCCTCGATCATGCTGAATAGCAATGGCTTCTACAGGCACACAACCAGAAATGGGCTGGCCTTTTTTATTAATTACTCCAAAAAGACCACAACCAGAGATATCCTTTTCCCGCATATATTCTTTCTGGCTGAAAATCTTTTGTTTGTACTCACTTATAGAGTAAATACGCTCTTTTAACATTTATGTATCCCCTTTATCTTATTCTAGCCGCACTATTCCATTGGGCTTGAAACATTTCTTCTGGCCATTCCAGATAAGTGGGCTGATTATTTATCAGATGAGCTTTTACCTTGTCCTCAGTAATAGGCACCTTAAAGCGAATATAACCTGCATAACGACCAGCCATATCCACATCACCTACCAAAACACACCCCACCAGAAAGTTATCCTTAAACACCAGCTTACGGTAAATTTCTTCTTCTTCATCCACATAAGTACTTATTTCAAACCCCTGCCCTTCTGGTGGATTTACTAAACCAATGGAAATAGTAGAAAGGCCATAAAAACCAATGGAATTCATGGGAATTCCACCTGTATAATCTCTATTGGCTCCTGCCATATTTTGACCACTTATAAAGCCCTGCGAATAGGCATTGGGCCAGATGGGAACCACCCTATTTTCTCCCACCAGAAAGTCATAGGCTTCAGCTACATCTCCAGCAGCATAAACATCTACTTCACTGGTCTGAAGCTTTTTATCCACTAAAATACCTCTATTCACCTTAAGGCCTGCTTCTTTGGCCAAAGTAAGATTGGGGACAACTCCAATGGCAATGACCACAGCATCAGCTTCTAAAAATTCGCCACTTTGTAACAGGACGCCCTTTACTCTTCCTTCTTCAGTCCTTTTTATTTCCTTGGCTGTGGTATTACAGTAAATATTAAAGCCAAGTTCTTTCAATCTCTTGGCTACAATATTTCCAGCTGTATCATCAAAGGCAGCACTTAAAACTCTAGGAGCCAGCTCTACAATACTTACTTCTACTCCTCGGTCAAAAAGGCTTTCTGCTGCCTTCAAGCCAATCAAACCACCTCCAATTACAACCACCTTCTTTAAGTTAGCACAATTGGCATCCAGTTTTTTGGCATGGGCCAAAGTGGTAAAGAAATAAACATCTTCTCCTTGAGATCCTTCTATAGGTGGACAAAAGGGTGTACCCCCTGTAGCTATTAATAGCTTATCATATCTTTCCTCTTCGCCCCCCTGGAGTACCACCCTTTTCTCCGCAAGTTTAAGTGCAGTTACTTTTTGCTGGAGCTTTAAAGTAACCTTGTTTTTGCTATAAAAATCCTTTTTTCTAAGCCAGACCCTATCATCTCCTATTTTCCCTGCCAGGTAATAAGAAATCAAAGGCCGACCATAAGTGGGAAATTCTTCTTCACTAATCACCAGGATTTCACTTTCCTGGTCCAGCTTTCTAATTCCTTCTATGGCTCCTATGGAACTTACGCCATTACCAATAATTAAATATTTCATGACCTTATCCCCAAAATCTATTTTTCTTCAAAGGTTAAAGCTTGGTTAGGACATGCACTGACACAAGCAGGTATACTTCTCTCTGGACATAAATCACATTTGACAATTTTTTCTTTAATGGGATGTCGTTTAATAGCACCAAAGGGACAAGCCATCAAACAGGACCAGCAGCCTACACACTGCTCTTCTTCATAAACTACCCGTCCAGACTCTGCATCTTTGGTCAGGGCTCCAGAAATACAAGCTTGAATACAATAGGGTTCAGCACAATGTCGGCAATTCAAGGACGCGGTAATCCAGCCACTTTCTTCCACTGTATTGCGAGGTAAAAGACCTTGCATGCGTTCTTCCCGGTAAGCTATAATTAAATCCTTGCTCTGAGAGTGCTCAGTAAGACAAGCAAGCTCACAGAGTTTACAGCCTATACATACTTCTGGGTTTACATAAACTCTTTTCATTTTATTCTTACCTTCCTGCAGGTTTTACTCCAAAAATATCCAGTTCTACTTCATTTAAGCCTACAGCTCTTAATTTTTCTCTATTACCCCGTAAGCTTTCAATGGAATTTAAGCCCATACCTCCAAGCATTTCTTCTATCTCATGGGCCCAACCCCGCACCAGGTTCACCAACTTTTGCTTGGCAATTTCAGGATTTTGCCTTCTAGCCAAAGAAGGAACATTGGTGGCAATTCCCCAGGGGCATTTGCCTGTATAACAACGCTGACACATGGTACAACCCACAGCCACCAAAGCAGCTGAACCAATATAAACCGCATCAGCACCTAAGGCGATGGCCTTGACCACATCTGCACTACACCTAATACCTCCAGCAATGACCACTGAGGCTCTGTTGCGTATACCTTCATCTCTAAGTCTTTGGTCTATGGCTGCCAAAGCCAGCTCTGCAGGGATACCCACATTATCCCTAATCATGGTGGGAGCAGCTCCAGTGCCTCCCCTAAAACCATCTACAGCCACAATATCTGCCCCAGCCCTGACAATACCAGAAGCAATGGCTGCGGCATTGTGCACAGCTGCAATCTTTACAGACACAGGAACCCTATATTCTGTAGCTTCCTTTAAAGCGTAAATTAGTTGCCGTAAGTCTTCTATGGAATAAATGTCATGATGAGGTGCAGGAGAAAGCGCATCTGAACCTTCAGGTATCATTCTGGTAATGGAAACGCCATGATCTACCTTTTCTCCAGGTAAATGCCCACCAATTCCAGGCTTGGCTCCCTGACCAATTTTAATTTCAATTCCACAACCAGCATTCAAATAATCCCTATGTACACCAAAACGACCAGAAGCCACCTGCACAATGGTATTGGGGCCATATTGATATAAGTCTGGATGTAGACCACCTTCACCAGTGTTATAAACTATACCCAATTCTGTAGCTGCCCTGGCCATGGCAATATGTAAATTAAAGTTAATGGAGCCATAGGACATGGCAGAAAACATAATGGGATAATTTAACTTTATCTGCGGAGAAAGTTTGGTCTTTAAGCTGGGCTTGCCCTCTTTTTCTTCAAATTCCAAACTATCTGGCTTAGAGCCCAGATAGGTCCTGAGTTCCATGGGCTCTCTCAAGGGGTCAATGGAAGGATTGGTCACCTGACTGGCATCCAAAAGCAACCTATCCCAATAAATGGGATAAGGCTGGGGATTACCCATAGCTCCCAGAAGCACTCCCCCCCCATCTGCCTGCTTGTATACATTTTTGATAAACCAGGGTTTCCAGTGAGAATTTTCTCTAAACTGGGAGGGATTATGCCTGATAACTATGGCTCCAGTAGGACACAGGGCTTCACAACGATGACACCCCACACACTTGGCATTGTCGTGCATTACTTGCTTTCTGTTCTCATCCCAATAATGCACCAGATAAGAACACTGTCGCTCACACACCCGACAGTTGATGCAAAGCTCTCTATCCCTTTGCACAATAAAATCATGATAGTTTTGATTAATAGGTCTGTACAGCAAGGCGCTTCTCCTAACTATTAAAAGTTTATTTTTACCTAAATAATTTACAATCTATCTAAGCTAAGCTATAGAGCAACCCTACTTAAAAAGGTTACTCTTAGCTTAGGTAACAAGCTAGAGGTATTGAGCCCAAATTGTCAACTCAAAAAAAGATTTTTTAACAAATTTGAAAAAATTTAACAATTTTAAAGAAGTAAATACTTTTTTAGAAGGTTTAGGCCTTTTCCACATGGATTTAAGTTTAAACAGGGTGGAAAAAGGTCTAAAGCTCCTAGGATTAGCTTCCCCTTCTTATTTGTCCATCCAGGTGGTGGGGACCAATGGTAAAGGCTCCACTTCTGCTTTTTTAGAAAGCCTGGCTTCTGCCCATAAACTAAAAACAGGCCTTTTTACCTCTCCTCATCTGGTAAGTGTACGTGAAAGAATAAGGATAAATAAGCAAGAACTACCTTCCCGGGAGTGGGTAGAAGGTTTTAATTATGTTTATCATTTTTGTAAAAACCTTCATCTTACCTATTTTGAATATATTTTTCTTCTGGCCTGTTATCTCTTTTCCAAACACCAGGTAGACCTGGCTATCTTTGAAGCAGGTTTGGGAGGACGTTTTGACGCCACCACTGTCCTACCTCACCCTGTTCTGGTATTTACTTCCATAGATCTGGATCACTCTCAAATTCTAGGCTCAACTCTAACGCAAATAGCCACAGACAAGGCAGGAGCAATCAAGTCAAAACAAATCTTAATTAGTGCTCCTCAAACCCAAGAGGTGGTAAAGGTTCTGACCAGGGAAGCCCAAAAAAAACAAGCTACTTTACTTTTTTGTAATTCTTTTTTCAAAGAACAAAATAATAGCCTTATGTTAACCAATCCAGAGTTTAAAATTTCCCTTTCCCCTTATCTTGAACCACAAACTACCAATTTAAAACTGGCCCTAGCCACCTGGGAATTGATACGGAAAAAGCTAAATTTACCCTTTAATTCCGGGTTGCTTAGCCAGGGAATTTCTTCTTTTTTCCTGCCTGGAAGGATTCAAAAAGTCAGTTCGCAACCAGAGATTTTCCTGGATGTAGCCCACAATCCTCACGGACTAAAACATTTAAAACAATCTTTGCAAAAATTAAATTTTTTTCCGCAAATGGTTATTTTTTCCTGTCTAAAAGACAAAGACTGGAAGCAAATGCTAAGCATCCTGCAAGAATTTAATGCTACTCTTTATTTTTACCCTTTAACCTCAAACCCAAGGGCGCTTAGCTGGGAGGAAGTAAAAAAGAGTTATCCTACAGTAAAACTTCTCCCGGATTTAGAGGAGTTAAATTCTTTAAATAAACCCACCCTTATTTGTGGGTCTTTTTATCTTCTGGCTTTAATCTATGCCCACCAACCAGAGTGGTTAAATAAAAATCTTTTAAACCCTTAAAAAATAGTTTAAATTAAGTAAAAAAATTAAGGAGGTCTTCTCTTGAACTCACATCTTTTCTCTCAAATACCCGCAACTGACAAACTTCTTACCTGGGCGCAAGAAAGGTTTCCTCAAGAACCCATTTTGCTTTTAAAAAAACACATCAATAACTTTTTAGACCAGCTAAGGACTCAGATAAAAGAAAACAAAATCCAGGCACAGGAATTAGAGCCCAATGCTCTGTTGCAAAAACTTTCTAAAATTCTAGAAAAAAATACCAGACCCCATCTTAAAAGAGTAATCAATGCTACTGGAATTGTGGTTCATACCAACCAGGGACGTTCTTTACTGGCCAGAGAAGCAGTAGAAGCGGTTGAAGACATCTGTTTGCATTATTCCAATCTGGAACTGGACTTAAAAACAGGGAAAAGGGGCTCTCGCTATTCTCATGTAGAGGAAATTCTATGTACCATAACCGGTAGTGAATCTGCTCTGGTGGTCAACAATAATGCAGCAGCTGTATTAATTACTCTAGAAACCCTGGCTCAAAATAAAGAGGTCATAGTTTCCAGAGGAGAACTGGTGGAAATAGGTGGCTCTTTCAGAATACCAGATGTAATGAAAAAAAGCGGTGCCATCTTAAAGGAAGTAGGGACTACCAACAGAACCCATCTCAGAGATTATGAGCAGGCCATTAGTGAAAATACAGGTGCCCTGCTCAAAGTGCACACTTCCAATTATAGAATTATAGGCTTCCATAAAGAAGTCAGTCTAAAAGAACTGGTAGCTCTGGGGAAAAAATACCATCTGCCAGTAATCAAGGACTTGGGTAGTGGCAATTTGATTTCCTTTAGCCAATATGGATTAACTCACTTTGACGAACCCACTGTCAAAGAAATTCTCAAAACAGGCGTGGATGTAGTCTCTTTTAGCGGGGATAAACTCCTGGGAGGTCCACAGGCAGGTATTATCGTGGGTAAAAAGGAATTTGTGGATAAAATCAAGAAAAATCCTCTAAACCGCGCTTTACGTATAGATAAAATGACCCTGGCTGCCTTAGAGGCAACTCTAAAATTATACCTGGATGAAGAAAAGGCGCTCCAAAATATCCCCACTTTAAAACTTATTTTTACTCCTCTAAGCACTTTAAATAACAGAGCAGCAACCCTTAGTAAAAAACTAAAGACCCTTTCCAATCTAGTGGTAAAAAAAGAAAGGTCTTCTTCCAAGGTGGGAGGAGGCTCTTTGCCCGAAAGAGAAATACCTACTTATGTAGTAAAATTAAAACCCAAAAACTTTAGTATAGAAGAATTGAGAAAAAAACTGCTGGAAACAGACCCACCCTTAATTGGCCGGGTGGAAGAAGACTGGTTTTGTCTAGATGTAAGAACTATTTTGCCTGCAGAAATAAATCTTATCTACCACATATTTAAACATTTAGAAGAATAAAGGACCAAAAATGTATCAGGGTGAATTAAAAGACCTTTTAAGCAAAAGAGTCCTGGTAACAGGAGGCTCTGGATTTATTGGCTCTCATCTCTGTGAAAGGTTAGTAAAAGAAGGAAAAGAAGTTATTTGCTGTGACAACTTTTATACTGGACAAAAAAGCAATATCTATCACCTTTTGGATTACAACAATTTTGAAGTGTTAAGACATGACATAACCTTTCCCCTGTACCTAGAAGTGGATGAAATTTATAATCTGGCTTGTCCGGCTTCACCCATTCACTATCAATTTGACCCGGTCCAAACCCTTAAAACCTGCGTACATGGCTCTATCAATATGCTGGGGCTGGCCAAACGAGTCAAAGCTACTATTTTTCAAGCTTCCACCTCTGAAGTTTACGGAGACCCCGAGGTGCATCCCCAACCAGAAAGCTATTGGGGAAAGGTAAACCCCATAGGTCCTCGTTCCTGTTATGATGAGGGAAAGCGCTGTGCAGAAACCCTTTTTTTTGATTATCATCGCCAACACAAAGTAAAAATAAAAGTGGGCAGGATTTTTAACACCTACGGCCCGAGAATGCATCCCAATGATGGCAGGGTTATAAGCAATTTTATCCTTCAGGCCCTTTTAAACAAACCTATAACCATCTATGGTCAGGGGGAGCAAACCCGCTCCTTTTGTTATGTAGACGATTTAGTAGAAGCCATATGTAAATTTATGCAAACCCCAGAAGAAATAACCGGGCCTTTAAACCTGGGTAATCCAGCAGAAATGACTATCTTGGAGTTGGCTGAAAAAATCATTGAACTTACCAATTCCAAATCCAAGCTAGAGTTTAGGCCTTTACCTCAAGATGACCCCAAACAAAGGCGTCCAGATATTTCTTTAGCTAAAAAGACTTTAAACTGGGAACCTAAAGTCCCTTTAGAAGAAGGATTAAAAAAAAACCATTGCCTATTTTGAAGAGTGGTTAAGGAGGAAATAACCCCATGAACTTAGAGTTTGAAACCCAAAATTGCTGGGAAGTTTATAGTAAGCAAGAAAAAAAGATAAACTCCCTGGCTCAAAAATATCTCAAATTCCTTTCTCAAAACAAAACTGAACGAGAGACCATAAATTATGTAAGGCAAATCCTGCAGGAAAAGGGATTTTCCGAAGATTTCTCCCAGGAAAAGGTCTATCGCATTTTACACCACAAAACCATTTTTATTGCTCGCAAAGGCAAAAGGCCTTTACAAGAAGGAATAAGGCTTATTGGCGCTCATGCAGATACTCCCAGATTGGACTTAAAACAACATCCCTTTTATGAAGAATGTGAAGTTGCCCTGGCCAAAACCCACTATTACGGTGGGATTAGAAAACATCAATGGCTGGCCAGGCCTCTGGCTTTACATGGAGTCATAGTAAAGACCAGTGGAGAAAAAGTGGAAATCAACCTTGGAGAACACCCAGAAGACCCTGTTTTTACCATTGCAGACCTACTTCCACATCTAGCTTACAAACAAATAGAAAAAAAGGTAAGTGAAGCCTTTGAAGCAGAAAAGTTAAATGTAATTTTGGGGCACATTCCCTTAAAACAGGCCAAGGAAAAAAAGATAAAAAACCATTTGTTAAAATTACTGCAAGAACGTTTTGGCCTAAAAGAAGAAGATTTTTTTAGTGCAGAGGTACAGGCAGTACCAGCAGGACCTGCCAGAGAAGTAGGTTTGGACAGAGGCCTTATTGGTGGCTATGGACAGGACGACCGCATCTGTGTTTTTCTGGCCCTGGAAGCCTTTTTAGCCAGTGAGATTCCAGAGCATACCCAGGTACTGGTCTTTTGGGACAAGGAAGAAATAGGCTCTGAAGGTTCCAGTGGAGCCAAGTCTTTGTTTCTGGAATATTGCTTAAAGGACTTACTCTTAGCCTGGGAAGAAAAAAATACTTCCTTTGCTCAAATGCTTTTAAACTCTAAAGCCATCTCTGCGGATGTGCACGCTGCCATGGACCCGGATTACCAGGAAGTACATGAAAAACTAAACGCATCTTTGTTGGGCAAGGGACCGGTAATGTGTAAGTTTACAGGCCATAGAGGTAAGTATGGGGCCAATGATGCCCACGCTGAATATGTGGCCTGGCTTAGAAACCTTTTAAATCAACAACAAATTCCCTGGCAAATGGCTGAATTGGGCAAGGTGGATTTGGGCGGTGGAGGCACAGTAGCCAAATACCTGGCCATTTATGGTCTGGAAATAATTGACTTTGGCCCAGGAGTACTTAGTATGCATAGTCCCTTTGAACTGAGTAGCAAAGCTGACTTATACGCTACTTTTCTAGCCTATAAATACTTTTTAAACACTTAAAATGCAAAAGGAGGGGAAGAAATGGCTCAAAAAAGGATTCTAATGCTGGTAGGTGACTTTGTGGAAGACTATGAAGCTATGGTACCTTATCAAATGCTCCTTATGGTAGGTCACCAGGTAGATACAGTCTGTCCTGGCAAAAAACCAGGCGAAACAGTAAAAACCGCAGTGCACGACTTTGAAGGAGACCAGACCTATACCGAAAAACGGGGACACAACTTTGCCATTACTGCTGACTTTGAGAAAATCAATCCAGAAGATTACGATGGCCTGGTTATTCCTGGCGGAAGAGCTCCTGAATACTTGCGTTTAAACCCAAGACTTATTGAAATAGTTAAACACTTTGCTGCCAACAACAAACCCATTGCCTCCATCTGCCATGGCCAACAAATTCTAGTAGCTGCTGATGTTATTAAAGACAAACTCTGCACTGCCTATCCAGCAGTCATGCCAGATATTTTAAGAGCTGGCGCCAAATGGGGAGAAGTAAATGAAACCTTTAGCAATGCTTACGTAGATGGCAATATTGTCACAGCCCCAGCCTGGCCAGCCCATCCTGAATGGATGAGGAAATTCTTAGAACTTCTGGGAAGTAAGATAGAAGCCTAGCTCCAATATGTAAATCAAAGGGCAAGTTACTTTTAAAAGTAACTTGCCCCAAAAGAAACAATAAAATATAACCAGTAAATTCAAATAATTTTTTAATTAATTACATCCTGATTCTTTTGGAAATTCCAATTCAAATAAATAAAAACGCCCCTGCCTAAGTCAGGGGCGTTTTTAAGTAGCAAAAGATTAACCCACAACTTCTCCCATCTTGAATATAGGTAGATACATACTAACAACCAGGCCACCAACCACCGTACCCAGGAAGACAATCATTACCGGCTCTAAAGGAGAAATAAGGGCACTATTCGCCAGGTTTCTTTTCCCCTCTTGACTTTTTATAATCTTAGTATATACTTTTTGTAGTAACAAACTTAACCTGGGGAGCAAAAAAATGATAACAAGAGTATTTAAAAGCGGTAACTCGCAAGCCGTTAGAATACCAAAAAAATACAAACTCAAAGGCACAAAGGCCTTTATAAGAAAGGAGAAAAACAAAATAATAATAACGCCTGTTGAAAACCAATGGGATGAATTGTTTGAAGAACTTGAGAAATTAGATCAACAAGACTTCCTAAAAGACAGAAGCCAACCAGGACCTCAAGAAAGAGAGCTTTTCTAAGATGATTTACATGCTCGATACAAATATATGTAGTTATATCATTAGAAAACATCCAGTTCATATAAAGGAAAAACTAAAGCAGATATCCAGAGAAAACACAGTAGCTCTATCCTCTATTGTTGTGTCAGAACTCTTTTATGGTGCCTACAAAAAAGACTCAAAAAAATTGATAAACCTTATTGAGCTATTTATTGACAGCTTTGAGATATACGAGTTTGGCATAGAGGCGGCTAAAGAATATGGCATACTAAGGTCAGAGCTTGAAAAACAAGGCCTGCCAATTGGTGCATATGATATGCAAATAGCAGCCCATGCAATATCCTTAGAAGCTATTCTGGTGACAAACAACGAGAAAGAGTTTAAAAGGATAAAAAGACTAAAGATAGAAAATTGGATGTAGACTGTAAAAAAATAAACTCTCAATAACCTACACCAATATATCTAGTTAAGCATTATTCGCCTGTCTCCTTTTTACTCTCTTACATCTGAATATTTTCTACCAAGGCCACCTGGCATAACTACTCCAGCAATATTTTTCTTGAGGTCATCTGTATAAATTTCACGGAATCTTTCAATATACCTGATCATTCCATCTTTTAATCTTTCAGGTAAAATAGTAATTCTGTCCTGGTCCCCTTTTCCTGAACGAATAATAACAATATTCTGTTCCAGGTCTATATCCTTAACTCTCAGTCGGACACATTCACTTACCCTCATCCCGCTCCCATAAATTAACATGGTCATAAATTTCTGGTCATCTGGCACGTGATTAAAAATCTTTCTTACTTCTCTTTTTGTGAGAGCTACTGGTAGTCGTCTATTCTGCTTTGCCCTGACTACATCATATAAATATGCCAAGTTATAAATATTTAAAATAAATTTATTTTAATTTATATATCAATCAAATAAAAAATTTGACATATATCTTATGTCACTTTATCCTTAAATATGTCAAAAAAACTGTTTTAATATATTATGAGTAGGTTAAAATCTGTATAGTAAAATTTAACAAATATTAATAAAATAATCAAGTTACAAAGTGTAAAATTTTGCATAAATATTTTTTGAGTATTTATTGACATATGATTTTTCTTTGGGTAGTTTGGAACTTAAGTAAGTTAATAAATTCTAAGTTAGATAGCGATGAAATATAGATATGAAAGTTTTATTTGTTAAGATATTCCAGAGGTACTTTGGAATTGCTTCAGATTAGCCAACATTACGCTCAAAGAAATGAATTACGCTACTTTTTTTAGATGGTTCCTCTGTTAAATATGAGGAATTAGATTCGGATAAATTCCCTTTAAAAAAATTAGCAACAACTTTTACTCTTTCTGAGTTGCTTGACAATTTAGGGAGTTTTTGCTAGAAAGGAGTTTAAAAAAATTAGCAACAACTTTTACTCTTTCTGAGGGTCAACTATTTGCCTGAGGCAAGTTAATGGAACTTCACGAAGTGAAGGAAGAATATCACAAGAGGGGAACCCAGAAAGACTTATATAGGCTAATCATGGAAAGTGATAAAGTCTTAACATTTTAGTCAAGGATCATATCAAAAAATAAATACTACATTCAAGCTATGCAATAATATGCAATGAGTATTAATTTTAATAACCTTGATATTATTTTGACATATAGACAAAGGTCAATTTATGGAAACTAAAAAGATTAATTCTACATCTGGCGGATGTTGAAATACAAAAAACAATTCGCCCAGTGAGGCGAAAAAGAGACTTGCACCAAATAACAAAGAGATTGAGCTACAAAATTGTTTAGTGTGTGGGAGTCCACTTGAATATTTGACTCAAGCTCAAAAATCCAAATGCTTCTATTGTGGGAAAGAATTTAATAATTATGTTTTATGTCCCGATGGGCATTCTATCTGTGAAGAATGTCATAATAAACCTATAATAGATAAATCTAGAGAAATTTATCTTAAATCCAGTTCAATGGATCCGTACTTTATATTTGACCAAATGTTACAACAGCTATATGTCCCAATGCTTGGATGTCATCATGCCTTTATGGTTGCAGGAGCTTTGCTCGGAGCATTGAAAAAAGAAGGGTCTGTTAAAATCACTGACAAAATTGTTGATGAAGTATTTTCCCGAATTTCCAATCAAGCCATAGGAGGATATTGTGGTCTAACCGGGATATGTGGTATTGTACCAGCAGTGGGAGCCTGTTTTGCTTATTTGCTTGGCTCAAAATGTGGAACAGATCAAGAACAAAAGACAGTAATGGAGATAACATCTGAAGTCTGCAAAGCCATAGCTAATCTTACAGGTCCAAGCTGTTGTAAGGCTTATTCATGGGAATCACTGAGAATAGCACAGAAGTGGTTAAAGAAGGAATTTAACATTTCACTTCCAGGATCAATGGAAAAAATTATTTGTTATTTTGATTCATTCCATCCGCATGGTTGCAGACAGGCAAGGTGTCCATATTATTCAAAAAATAAAAACTAATAATGAGTATTGATATCACTGAATTAATTATTCCTGTTTATTTAAATCAAAGAATTGTTTTTGATCTGATTGATATGCTCCAAGGAGGCATTTCTACGGTAACTCGTGTCAGCGCTTCAAAATCTCAATTAGATAAAGACCAACAACAATACAGTGCCAAATTTGGACTAAACAAGTCATTTTCTACGCTACTTAAATCGACCCTTCAGGATGTAGTAAAAAACAGTGGAAGCATCATCTGGACTACAAAAATCAGAAGAGCGCATACATCGGCTCCCATGTTTCAAACTCTTCGTGAAATCCTCATTGATAAAGGTGATTTAAAAATTGTCGACTCAGAATATAAGCCCAACGTTAGAAATTTTATAGAATCTACTGCTCAACTTAGAAAAAATCCGATAGTCCAAACTATGTATACATTAGTAGGCTTGATGAAAATGGCTCTTCTATTTAATCCTCACCAAATAGTTAAAAAACAAAGGAAAGCATTGCGAGACAAATGATAATAAACTTATAAAAAAACAAATGGAGCGATTCTTGAAAGCTCTGAAAATAGGGAACGATTGATATCGTTTCAAACGAATTAGTCTGTGGTTTTAAGACAGTAATAACCTTAGAGTAAGAATTCTTAAATGATCAAACTATGTCAGATCTTGTGGATAGGCAATTTAACATTCTAGGGAAAGTAATAAGAGTAATTGGTTCAGATGATGCCATAAGCTTAATTCGAAAGACTGCAATGAGTAGCATTATTCTCCTGTCCCCTTTTTCAATAAATAAAAAAGCCCCTGCCTAAGTCAGGGGCTTTTTAAAAATATTAAAATCCAGAAGATTAACCCACAACTTCTCCCATCTTGAATATGGGTAGATACATACTAACAACCAGGCCACCAACCACCGTACCCAGGAAGACAATCATTACTGGCTCTAAAAGAGAAGTAAGGGTTTCTACTGCCACATCTACTTCATCATCATAAAAATCAGCAATCTTTTCCAGCATAGTATCCAAAGAACCTGTGGACTCACCTACAGAAATCATATGTATTACCATGGAAGGAAATACTCCTGTTTCATCCAGAGGTTCAGCAATGGTATTACCGCCAGAGATACTGGATTTAGCTTTCATAATTCCTTCTTCTACTACCTTGTTGCCACTGGTTTTGGCCACTATATCCAGGGCTTCCAGGATAGGCACTCCACTTCTAATCATGGTGCTTAAGGTTCTACTAAACTTGGCCACAGCTACTTTACGCAGCAAGTCTCCAAAAATGGGTAAGTTTAAAAAGACCTGATCAAAAAATAGCTTACCTTTTTCTGTGCGATAAATAAACTTAAATAAAATATAGGCTCCAACTACCCCTCCCACCATATACATAAACTTGGCCTTTACAAAGCGGCTCAAGTTGATAACCAATTGGGTGGGCAAGGGCAAAGCTCCTCCCATATCGGCAAACATGGACTCAAAGGTGGGAATAACATAAATCAGGATAACTGCTACTACAGCAATAGCTACAGTTACAACTACTGCGGGGTAAGTAAGTGCTCCCTTGACTCTAGACTTAAGTTTGGCTGCTTTTTCAATATATTCTGCCAGTCTAAGTAAAACCTCATCCAGAACACCACCAGCCTCACCTGCCTGCACCATATTGAGATATAAATCATCAAATACGTCTTTGTGCTTGGATAAAGCCATATAAAGAGAAGAGCCTGCTTCTACTTCATTTCTTACCTGATAGAGCTTTCTTCTGAGCTTGTTATTTTGGGTTTGCTCACACATAACCTGCAGGGCCTGGAGCATAGGAACACCGGCATTAATCAAGGTGGCAAACTGACGGCTAAAGATAACCATATCTCTGGTGGTTACCTTGCCTTCTAAAAAAGTTCCTTCAAACAGGTCCTTGGGCTTGGGTTTAATTTTAATATCTGTAAGGCCTTTATTCTTCAGGGCCATAAGAGCCAGGTCTATATTGGGCGCATCAAAATCTCCCTTGACCCTTCTTCCAGCCCTGTTTTTGGCCTTGTAAATAAATATTGGCATCCACTTCCCTCCCTGAATTAATAAGATAATTAGAAACCTTTAGTTAAACTCCTCTTTTAACCAATAAATTACCTTTCTGTCTGCTGGTAAAAATATCTCTGGATTTAAATCAAGCACAAATTCCCACTTCACCACCTGACCTTCTTTTGCCTCTACTATTCCCTGCCATTTTTTAACTATGTAAAAATAAAGCTCTACTTCAAACTTAGAATATTTGTGCCTTAACACTTTCCAGAAGTAAAACTCAAGGGGATTTATCCCCAGTTCTTCCTGGAATTCTCTGGCCAAAGCTGCTTCTAAACCTTCCTGCTCCTGCACCTTACCCCCAGGGAATTCCCAAAAATGGGCAAACTCTTTACCTGCCTGCCTTTTGGCAATCAATACTTTATTATTTTGCAATAATATCCCGGCTACAACTTTCAACATAATTTCCCAAAACTAAAACAATCTAACTTGTGATTATAACTAAAATTTTAACCAGCCTCAAGATAAAAAGTTAAAAAATAAAAGCAACTTCGTATTTTTAGTTATTACTTTAAAAATAAGCCTCTTTTTTTATTTAACAACTTAAAAATGTTAAAATTTTTTTAGACAAAGAAACCTGGAAAAATTAAAATATTTATTGATGCACTAAAAAATATATGTAATTTTAAGATTAAAAAAAATATTTTATTTTTTTAATAATTAAAACCCAAAAAATAAAGGAGGTGAGAATGATGCGTAAATTATACGTATGGCTAGTAGTTTTGTTAATGTTTATTTTAAGTGGATGTATGGAAAAACTTGTAGAGCCAAGTGCTAAAACAGAAAACAAAATGGAGGAATTATTACCTCCCTATCACGGCCCTAAAGCCAAGGTTGCTGTGGCCAGGTTTGAGTGGGCAGTGGGGGAAAGCGGGGGCAAAACCACTACCATTAGTGGACCTATGGGAAGTTTTGCCATCAAAGAAACGCCTGAACAGTCTGGATATGGAAAGGCCCTAAGGGATATGCTCACCACTGCTATGGTCCAAAGTAAAAGATTTAAGGTCCTGGAAAGACAAAATCTAGATGTCCTGGCCAAGGAAATTCAATTGCAACAAAAGGGCTGGACAGATAAAAGCGGTATAAAAAAAGGAAAATTTAAAGGTGCTGATCTTATTATTGTAGCTGCTGTAACCGGCTGGGAGCCTGGCACCTCTGGTGGCGGAGGTAGCTTATTTGGTGATTATGGGAAATGGTTTCAAAGTGTAAAAGGAAGTTTCAAAAAATCTTCTATGGCTATGGATATTAGAATTATTGATGCTAACACTACAGAAATTTTGGCAGCTACAACTGTAAAAGGTGAATCAAAAGATGTTAATATTGGCAGTGCCTTAAATGTACTTACAGGTGGAGGCTCCATGGGAGGAGAATTGGGTGCTTTTGCCAAAACTCCTATGGAAAAGGCCATTAGGACCTGTATTTACCAAGCAGTAAAATTTTTGGCTGAAGAGACCCCAAAAGAGTATTTTAAGTACTAAAATTAACCTTTAAAAAAGGCCTCAGATTGCTGAGGCCTTTTTATTTGAGTCATCTCTAGTCCAAAACAATTTATTCAAAATTTCTAGTAAGCCAATAAACCACTTCTTCTTTAGCCTATCTATGGCTTGACATTCCCTATTTTTTTCCTCAATTAAACTGAAGTTTAAGGGATAATGTCCAATTCCCTGTTTATTTTTCAAGGGGATCTAAGTTTAACCATTAACCCAGGGGTTTTTATGAGTAGTGATGAACCGTTAATTAAAGAAAAGGTATTAGTGCCCGAAAGTATGGCACCTACTTAGCGTAACCTTTAACCATAAGGAGGGAAGACCATTGAAAAAAAAGATCTGTGGAGTTCATCTTGTCTTAGAGGTAAAGGATTGTCCCTTTGACATCCTGGATAACGAAAAACTCATCCGCGAAGCCCTCACCCAAGCTTCCAAACAGTCCATGTCCACGCTTTTAAACCTAACCAGTCACAAATTTCATCCCATGGGAGTAACAGCTCTGGCCCTGTTAGCTGAATCCCATATTTCCATTCATACCTGGCCAGAATTAGGCTATGCAGCCATAGATATCTTCACCTGTGGGGAACATTCTGATCCCCATAAGGCCTGCGAATTCTTAGTACACTTTCTAAAAGCCAAAGATTATGATTTAATTACTATTCCTCGGGGGAACAGAGTAAAAAAAGATAATTACTTTCCAAACTTAGAACAAGAGGGTTGCTCAGCATGTCAGGCCAGAAGAAACTAGACTATTTTTCCGAGGTCATCACAGGTGGAGATATTTTTCTGCATGCAGCAGAAGATATACTCTGTCTAGAAAAAACCAGATATCAACAGCTGGCTCTAATCAAATCGCCTCTTTTAGGAAGGGTGCTGCTTTTAGACAATATCTGCCAAATAAGTGAAGCTGATGAGTTTATTTATCACGAACTACTGGTGCATCTACCCTGCCTTTATCACGCCAATCCCCAAAAAGTACTTATCCTGGGTGGAGGGGATGGATGTGCACTAAGGGAGGCTTTGCGCTGGCAAAGTGTAAAAGAAGTGGTTCTGGTGGATATTGATAAACAAGTGATAGAATGTGCTAAATCCTATTTAAGCGATTTAAACCAAAATTCTTTAGAACATCCCAAAGCCAAAATTATAATTCAAGATGCCTTTAAATTTATTAAAGAAAATCAAACTCTCTGGGATGTAATAATCTGTGACCTTTCAGATCCCATAGAAAAAGGGCCTTCGCTGGCTCTTTTTACAGTGGAATTTTTCTCTCAACTAAAACAGATACTTTCTTCTGAGGGAATTATCAGTGTTCAGTCAGGACCAGCAGCCCCTCCTGATCACTATTGCTTCACCCGGGTAGCCCATACCCTAAAACAGGTATTCCCTTATTTTAAGGCTTGTCTCTGTTTTTGCCAGAGTTATTTAACTCCTCTAGGATTTTCTCTAGTTTCCTTAAAGGAGTTTAAAGCGTTTTCAGCAAAACAAATAGATACCTTAATCAACGAACAAATAAAGGGCGAGTTAAAGTTTCTGGATTCAGAAACCTTTTTTAGCTCTACCATACTTCCCAAGTATCTTAAGCAAGCCTTAAAAGAAGAAAAAACCGTCTATTCCCTAAAAAATCAACCCAACTGGTTCTCTACTAACCCAACATAAAAAACAATTTTAAACCAGGTAGGAAATTTTCTTTAAACTTCCTACCTGGTTTTTTCTACTACTAATATTTTAAATTGGTATATTGTAATATTAAACATTTTTTAACCAATTAAAAAATCGTAAATAAAAGAAAATATAAAACTAATTATCAATGTTATAAGATCTAAAATTAATAGTAAAGCCAGAAAGATAATATTGTCTAATTCACTTAATATTAAAAAAGATTCTCTAAAACTTACACTTACAACAAGAACAAAATCACTGGTACTATAAAGAATTGGTCAAAAATCTATCCTCAGCTCTATATCTATTTTGAGGATAGAATTAATCTTGCTTTAAATCCTAATTTAAACCAAAATACGGATTTACACAAATAATGTTACAGGGTTCTTATCTGTTTTAAAAGGCCGTCGCCCCAATTCGCTATTTTTTGCTTTTTTACAATTTCTGAGTCCAAAAACCAATAAAGTTTAAGCATCTGTTGAGTTATAGAAATAGCAACTTTTATCTGCGCAGAGTGTATTTTGTTCTTTATCTGTGTTATGAAATTCTTATAATCTTCTGAATTAATGATATTTTCACTCATGGCTTTTTCTCTTTTCAATTTTCAAAATATAATAAGTGCTTCTTCCTTTTCCTTGTCTTTGAATAAGTTTTTTTTCAACTAAACTTTTTAAAACCTCTTTGGTTTTTGTTTCTTTAGCATTAATTAAATTCATTGCTTCTTTTTTTGAAATTTTTTCATTGTCTAATAAGAACAACAACACCTTTTTTTCTTCTACGGACAATCGGTCGTAATCGGTCGCAGTTTGTATATCCTCCCCCTTTTGAATTTCTGGATTATGGTTTATTTTTCTAAATGTTATCCTAAAAGAAATTCCCGGCTCACTCCATTCAAATTTTATTTCCGGATACTTTCTTAACTCCTCAGCAATTAATCTTAATCCCTTTCCCCATTGTTCTATAATACCGAGTTTTTTAAACACGGATGCAAGAACTTTATTTCTTATGTCTGACTGACCGGATTCCATATCGTCAAAATCAATAGTAGGCATTAATTTACCCGGGCTTGTAATTTCAATTTTATCGTCAAAAATGGCAATTTTTATGTCTTTGCCCTTTAAAGAATAGTCTCTGTGAATTACAGCATTTCTTATAACTTCACGAATGGCAATAACCGGATACTCCCATCTGTCTTTTCTATAAACTCCTTCATAGATTGAACCCTGAGAAATATGCCTTAAAACAAATTTATAGGCTTCTTCTGCCTGAAAACTCAAAGGCTCATCAATAGTCTTTTGGTCAATAAAATCTCCGGGTATAGTTCCTTTAAACCTTGCACACTCAATTTTTGCGTATGGGAAAAGTTTATTTCTGATTTCATCTTTTATCCTTCAAAAGCTATAAAATTTATTTTTCTTTTTTTGTCATCTGTTTGAACTGTTGCAAATTTTGCAACAGTTGAATTTTTATAAAACTTCAACTGTTTCCACAATCGAAACAGTATCAGTTAAAATTACTAACTGATTTTCACTGTTCATCCTTCAACATTCATCCTTCATCTTTCACAACTTTCCAATATCCGCCCTTGTCAGGGCCAATTCTTTTTACTTTTCCTTGTTGTTTGAGTTTGGAAATATGTTTTTCTACTGCTCTAGTTGAAATTCCAAGTTTTTGAGACAGTTCCGCTATTGTAATATTTTTATTTTCTTTCATATAACCCAGTATTTTCTCCGAACTTTTCTCCGAACTTTTCTCCGAACTTTTCTCCGAACTTTTCTCCTTGGTTTCATTTAGATTATCAGACACAAGAGGAATGATAATTTTAAATACATCTTTTTCAATAAGTTGAGGAGTGCCGCCTTTTGAATAAATGGGAGTATATTTAAAAATATTTCTTACTCCAGAACCAAGTTCATCTGCTCTTCCAATTTCTCTAAATACTCTTGCAATTTTAGGATTTTTTGAATAAGGAACT
Source organism: Desulfonauticus sp. (assembly GCF_055126295.1). Taxonomy (NCBI): domain Bacteria; kingdom Pseudomonadati; phylum Thermodesulfobacteriota; class Desulfovibrionia; order Desulfovibrionales; family Desulfonauticaceae; genus Desulfonauticus; species Desulfonauticus sp. The sequence goes on from NZ_JBSRHE010000012.1 coordinate 29,173, forward strand.
AAAGAATCTGGAGTAATATGCCCATATCCATGAGCTCTGTTTGCATTTTCAGTGACAACTCTTGTTTTTTCAATAATAAGTTTTGCAGGAAGTGGGCTTAAATATTCTCTATGCATCAAAATATTTGAAATAACTTCTCTAAATATTTTATCCCTCAAAGAGAGTCTGTGAATATTATCTTCAAGATAAAAAGGATCTGGAAGATGTTTTTTTATAAACTGCATTAGAATTTCAAATGCATCAATAAGGTTTGTATTTACAATTTCTCTATCATCATACCTATCAACATTTTCAATTCTTAAAATTGCATCTGTTTTATAATAAGCTAATGTATAATAAATAATTTCATCTTTTCCAAAAAGTAGTAATGCTCCAAGTGTAAATCCTTTTTTGCCTGTAGTAACATCTTCTTGATAAAAGCCAAGACTTTTTAACATTGAAAAATTATCCATCTCAGGCAGTGGACTATTTGGATTTAAAGATTTTATCATTTTTTTTGTTTTTTCTATCACTGTTTCATTTAATTCTTTTAATGTTAAAAAAGGATAAACCTTATTTTCTGAAAAATTTGTTTGTTTTCTCATATAAAGCATTGCTACAGCATCGTTATTGTTGGTAATATCAAAATCTCCATCTTCATTTCTATCGTAAATTTTACCATTACATCTGTGAACCTGCGAGCTTTCTGGTACGGTAACCAATATTATTGTTTTTCCTTCAACCTGAATATCTTCAACCATAAGGGAGATTGGTGGATTAATTTTTTGAGGGTTATTAGCTGATGTTACAATTTCTTTTTTTATTTTTGAAATGTGCTCTGGATTAACTCCAATAATTTTTCCATTATCTTTTACACCTAATAAAATATATCCACCAATACGGTTAAGAAATGCACAGATTGTTTGATAAATATCCTTTGTTGGAGAGGTTGTACTCTCTTTGAATTCAATATTTATCCCTTCCCCAGTTTTTATTAGTTTAAATATGTCTTTTTCAATCATCACTCTTCTTTTTTATTTTAATTTTTTCTAAATTTTCAAGAATGAGCTTATTTAGCCTTTCTTCCTCTTTTAACTGCTCTAAAAACTCGGCTTTTAGCTTTGTAAACCTTTCTTCAAAATCAAAATCATCATCTTCTTCAGCAAACCCCACATAGCGACCGGGTGTTAAAACATAATCAAGCTCTCTGACTTCCTCTATGGTAGCAGATTTACAAAACCCTTTTATGTCTTCATAACTTTCATCTTCCTTTGTTTTGGCTTATTTTGGGTTATTTTGCGCTATTTTTGACTCAATGTATATATAACTCTCTTTTATCTCTACCAAAAACAACTAAAATTTTCAATTAAAAACTGCCAAATTTCTTGTTGTTGTGAATTTAAAATCATTCCTCTTACCTTTAATTTGAACCGTTTCCATTTTGGAAACGGTTGAATCTAATTCAAATTCACAAAAATCAAAAATATTTTTAATATAATTTTATATAGCTTCTTTTTGAACATCAAATAAATAAGCCATTTGATTTAAGCTAAGCCAAATTTCTCCTTCTGTTAGCTGAATCTCTATCTTCAAAAATTATAAGCTTATTTTCATCTTTCATTGCTTAATCTTCCGCCGTTATTTTAACTTTACCTGGGTTTCTAAAGATAAACTTATTCAACTTTTTCTCTTCTTTTAAATGAATTTAAAAACTTAGCTTGTAGTCCTGTAAACCTTTCTCAAAATAATCTTCTCCTGCCAAGCCTATGTATCTTCTAAGTATCAAACCCCATATTTTTTATCCCTCCTTAGCCCCCTGAATAAACTTGAGCTAATGACCTCCATTGCTTAATCTACTACTTTTAGCTAAAATCGAATCACTAACTCAAGTTTATTTAAAAAGGATTTTTCTATGGAATATAAATTAGAATTGATAAATACCACTGAAACTACTGGTTTTTTTGCTGCCACTCCTATCAAAGAGCTTTCTTTGACAGAATGTCTAAATTATCTTCTAAAGCATCCTCTAGATACTTTTATGCGCAAGCATATAATTCACAAATTAGGTTCTTTAACAATAGAAGAGATAAAAAAAAAATTACAGAGCTTTTCTCCCCTGCCTCTACCTTTACAATCTCTGGCTTATGAGCTTTCTTTATTATCTCCCAAATTTAAAAAACTGGAAAAATTCTTTCCATCTACTGACCTGAAAAGCCTTCAACAACATACTCCTTTGATTATCAGCCGGGTGTTAAGCAAGCCCGCACAAAGCTTACACCAGCAATGGCTAAAAATCTTTGAACAAAATTTAATCCACCACCAACCTTTGCCTTTAAGAGAAAAAATTAATCTTCCTTCTCCTATAAAACTCAACCCAATCAATCCCCAAGTATCTTCTTTGGCCAAAATTCATTCTCAAATTGCTGTTAAATCCTTTTCTCCCACACCACTACCTTCTAGTTATGAATTGGCTAAAAAAGCCTATAAAATCCTCCAGAGCAAAAACATCTTTGCTAGCATTGAAATGCGCCACCAAAGCTCCTTAAGCCCCATTGGGTTGCTTAGACAGTGGAAACTAATGCGTCAGGTTAATACTCCATCTCTAAACTATTCTCTTAATTCTTTGCAAACCAGCTATGGTAGAGGATTTAACCTGGATCAAGCCAGGGTAGGACTTTATATGGAGATAGTGGAAAGGTTTTCTTCTTTTGCCAGCATAAAGGATAATCAAGTCCTGGACTTAAAAGAATCTAAGCCAATCTATATTGGGACTTATTCTAACCTTAAAAAACAAGGGCTTAACTGTCTTTCACCTCAAAAATTAGGTCTGGATTTTACTTACCAGGAAGAACCTCTGCACTGGATTTATGGAGAGCAGGTCCTTAGGCCAGAGCAAAGAGAAAAGATTTTAGTTCCTCTTCAGGTGGTCTATCTCTTCAGTAACTTAGATGAAATAGACCTCTTTGATGGATTGGGCTCCACAGGTCTGGCAGCTGGAGCTACTCTAGCCCAGGCTAAATTGGCTGCCTTATTAGAAGTAATAGAAAGGGACTCTGAAGCCCTGGGCTTTTACCTTCCTCAAAAATGTTTTCGCCTGAATCCTCAAAAAAGTGCATCAACTCCTTTTACCAAGTTATTGAGCAAACTGGAGCAAGCGGGAATCCAGGTGACCTTTCAAGACTTAACCACTGAACTGGGAATACCCTGTTACAAGGCCTTTGTAGAAACTTTAGAGGGTGAAATCTTTAAAGGTACAGGTGCCAATTTAGATGCCCAAAAAGCCCTTGTTGCTGCCCTTACAGAAGTACCTTACCCCTTTCCCCATGGTCCTAAAACCAAAAACTGGCCTGCAAATCTCAAGGGAAAGACCCTGGAAGAGTTTCCCAACTATTGCCTGGGAAGTATAGAAGCCAATCTATATCAATTGGAATATCTACTTACTGCCAATGGTTATCATCCCATATATGTAAATCTGACCAGACAAGATATAGGTTTACCTGTAGTAAAAGCTATAATTCCTGGTTTTGAATCTTTGTTGAGTTTTGATGAAACCACTACAATTAAGCCCAGAATGTGGGAACAATATTTAAAATTAAGTAAAAAGGATTTAATAGAGTAAAAATATCTTTACCAGAGCTTTAAAACATCTCCAGCAACTCTGCGAAACCAGATTCAATGGCCTTCTTATCCTGATACTCTGCTACAATCTTACCTTCTTTAAACAAAAACAAGCAATCGGCCAATCTTCTGGCTTGAGATAGACTATGGGAAACTACTAACAAAGTATAATTTTGTTTTAACTCTAAAATAAGTTCTTCTATCCTTTTCGAAGATTGAAAATCCAGAGAAGCAGTTGGCTCGTCTAGTAAAAGTATTTCTGGTTTTAAAGCCAGAGTTCTGGCCAAGCAAAGTCTTTGTTGCTGCCCTCCAGAAAGAATACTCGCCTCCATATGTAGGCGGTCCTTTACTTCTTCTAATAAATGTACTTTTTTTAAAGAATCCAGTAGTTGCCTTTCTCTTGTCTCTTTATCATAAGGAAATAAAAGTTTTAAAGGCAACAAGATATTATCAGCAATAGAGCCTGGCAGTAAATTGGGTACTTGAAAAACCATACCTATTTTTCTGCGCAACAAACTAACATCTGTTTTCAAATTGTATATATCTATTTTTTTATTCTTAAATTTTATTATTACCCTACCAGATGTTTTAGCTCCAAGTTCTTCATTTAACCTATTCAAACTCCTAAGAAAAGTGGTTTTGCCACTTCCAGATGCTCCTATAAATACATTTATCCTATTAGGATAAAGTTTGAGATTTATATTTTTAACTATCTGCTTTCTATTAAACTCTATAGATAAGTCTTTTACTGTTACAATAGGCTCAAGATTCATTTTTTTATCCAGCGTTGTAAAGTATTGGCCAGCAGAAACAACATGGAAGTTAAGATCAGTAAAATAATACAACTGGCAAAACCCTTTTGCAAATCTTCTGGGCTACGAAATTCAGCTGCTGTGTAATAAATATAAAAGGGAAGGGCTTCAAACTTATCGGTTAATCCTTGAAACATGCCAGCATTGGCCACTACTCCAGTTAAAAGTATGACTGCAGTATCTTCTGCAGTTCTGCCCATAGCCAAAATAATTCCGCTTAAAATTCCTTTGCTTGCCTGGGGCAGTAAAACAAACCAAAAATTTTGCCAATAAGAAAAGCCCAGGCTTGGTCCTATAAGCCTTTGTTCTTCGCTTAAGGACAAAAACGCATTTTGTGTAGTTCGAATAATATAAGGCAAAACCAGTAAAGCCAGACAAAACCCTGCCAATAAAAGAGAAGTATTGGCTCTGGGGAAAATAGTCCTGCGCAAAAATAAAATCAAAACAAAACCAAAAAGTCCCATTACAATAGAAGGAATGCCAGCTAAAAGATCCAGGCAAAAATTAAAGATAGCTTTTAATCTTCCTTTTAAAAAAAAGGTTAAGTAAATTCCACAACCAATTCCCAAAGGAACAGAGATTAAAGTAGAAATAAAAACAAGCATAAAAGTACCTACCATAGCTGGCCAGATACCATCCCAAACAGGATATTTACCCACAATTGCCAGATAAATGGGAGCATCTCCCCAAAAAAGTGATTTATTTAAGGCCAGGATTCCTTTAGTAGCTAAAAAATAACCCAAGATAGCCAAGCCAGACAAAAGATAGCCAAGGCCACACCAAGAAAGCGCAGTAAACAATATCTCTTTTAACTTAATTTTTTGTTTTTCCATGAAGATAATAAAGTATAAGATTAGTACTTAAAGAAACCAAAAATAAAATTAAACCTGCTGTAAACACAGAATTATAGGCAGCACTTTGACTATCTGTAGCCACTACCAGGGCAATGTGGGCAGTTAAGGTGCGAATGGAATCAAACCAAGAAGAAGGAATTTGAGGAGCATTGCCTGCTAACATAAGAGAAATTAAAGTATCTCCCAAAGCTCGTCCAAACCCCAGTATTCCTGCAGCTAAAAAACAACCTTTAGTAGAAGGTAAAACTATATGTAGCAAAGCCTGTTTGGTATTTAAGCCAAGTCCAAGGTAAGTAAGTCTTAACCTATCTTGTAAAGGTTTTAAGCCTGTAATTAAGACAAGAACAATGGTAGGAAGTAAAAGCAAGGCCAAAGTAAGAGAAGCAGCTAAGAGACAAAATCCAGTACCGTAGGGAAAGCTTTTGCGTAAAAAGGGTACTAAAGAAAAGGCAGCCACAAAACCATAGACCACTGTAGGAACTCCAGCCATAAACTGCACAAGCCTGGATATGGGTTTAGTTAAAAACCTCGGGCCCAAGCCACACACAAAAAGGCTTATGCCTATCCCCAAGGGATAGGCAATTAGCATGGACAAAAAGGCAAGACATAAAGAGCCAATAAGCATAGGAATGATGCCAAATTGACCCTGATAGGGCTGCCAGTGCAGGGAAAAAACCGCAACTATTTCTCCTCTTTGAATAATGGGCCAGGTAAAGTAAAGCAGAAACCCCAAAATAGCCATTACTACCCCTGCACAAAAAATAGCGCACAACTTTAAGCAAAAAATAAATCTCTGGTCTGCCTTACTCCCTGGCATTTTTCTTACTCTTTTACCTTTTACTTACTTAAAGGAATAAAACCATACTTTTGGACAATCTCTGCTCCTTCTTTGGATAAAATATAGTCAATAAAGGTTTTAACCAGTTTATTGGGCTCACCCTTGGTATTCATGTAAAGTTTACGTACCACCTTATACACACCGTTCTTAGCATTTTCCTAAGAAGGATAAACTCCATCAATTTCAAGGGGTTTTACAGTATTATCAATATGCCCAATACTTAAATAGCCTATTGCATTTTCATCTCTGGATATGGCTATTTTCATAGCCCCATTGGAAGGAATAATATTGGCTTTTTGAGCAATAACTCCTTTTTGTAAAAGCTTTTTCCAAAACACAGCTCTAGTGCCACTGGCTTCATCTCTGGTGTAAAGATGGATAGGATTATCTTTGCCGCCAACCTCTTTCCAATTTTGAATTTTACCAGCAAATATTTCTTGAATCTGTTTGGAAGTAAGAGAAGTTACAGGATTATCAGGATGCACACACACGGCCACCCCATCTATGGCAAAGGGAAAAGACTTAAGTCCATATTTTTTTATCTCTTCAGCGCTTAGAGCCCTACCGGTATTGCCAATATCTACCAAGCCCTCTCCAACCTTTTGCACTCCAACTCCAGAACCACCTCCTGTTACTGAAATCCTAATCTCAGGATTATAACTCATAATCCTTTTAGCTGCCTCTTTCATTACCGGTATATGAGCAGTACCACCAGCAATATCAATTGTACCCTTAAGGCCTTTAAAAGGTTTTAAATAATCACTCTCAGCCAAAGCATAACTACTAAAAACAAAAAAACCCAGTACCAATACTAAACAAGACAAAATCCTTTTCATGACCAGTCCCCTCCTTAATAATAAATAGTTATAAAAAATATTTATTAGATATCCAAATAAAACCTAAACATCTAATTCTATTTAATAATACTTTTTGTTGTTTTTGATTATGTTTATCAATAGGAAGAGGTGAGGAAGGAAAACTGCTAAATAAGAAGGGGAAATTTTAAGGGTTAAGAAACAACTAGTTGTAAAAAACTATATTCTCAAAGTAGCTACCAATCTTAAGGGATTTAATAAAAGCTCTAAACCATCCAGTATATTGGATACAACTATTTTACTTGTAAATAAAAGGGAAGAACAAAGACCTTCTTTTTGTAAAACTGCTATACCCAGAGCAGATTTTTCCAACATAAGACAATCATTTGCTCCATTCCCAAAACATACACATTTTTCACGCCCAATTTTTTCAATATACTTTAACTTTTCCAAGTCTTGATTTTTCTTATCAATAATATGAATTGTAAAATCCAGGCCTTTAAACTGGGAACTAACGTTGTTATGGGTATCTGCAGTAATAATATGTATCTTTAAATCCTTAGACAAAATTTTAAACAATTCAATAACACCTGGAATAACTTTGCCATCCAGGGCAATAGTTCCATTATAATCTGTTATTAAGTGCTCTAAAACCAGTTTCTCTCTTCCTGGAATATCTAAAACCAGCATATTTTCCTCTTTGTTATATAAATGCAACTAAGATAAAACCTCTATACAATCACCTACTTTAATTGTTCCACCGTTTAATACCTTGGCAAAAATTCCTTCCTTGGGCATGACACAAAAGCCAACTGAATAAAAAATATTACATTTTTGATGACACTTTTTCCCAATCTGAGTTACTTCCAGAAGCACTTCCCCAATTTTAAGCTTACTGCCCAGGGGTAGTGAAGTTAGATCCAATCCTAAGGTAGTTATATTTTCAGCAAAATCTCCAGGCTTTAACTGGGGTAATTTGCGATGCATTTTTTCAATACTTTCCAAAGCCAACAAGCTAACCTGTCTATGCCAGGGACCAGCGTGGGCATCTCCTACCAATCCATGCTCTTCTTTAAGCAAGGCTTCCTGCACATTTTCCTTTTTAACTCCCTTTTGAGAAGCTATAGAAATAGCCACTATTTTTCCCTTAAGCATAAAATCACTCCTTTTTTCAAGCAAACTGAAACCTAAATAAAATAAAAGAGGAGGAAAGACTTACCTCTTTCCTCCTCTTGAAAAGACTGCTTTATCCCTTCAACCCTACCAAACCTTCTGGCGTTGTTCTTCCAGGGCTTTTTTCTGCTCTTCAAAGGAACTAAAACCTGCCTGATGCAAGGCATCCAAGACTGTCCTGTTCCAATCCCAATTGGCGTAAATAACTGGCTTATGAAAAGTCCTTCTAAACTTATCCAGCTCTTGCCGATAAAAGCCTTCTTTCTCATCACCCAGGTTGGAATGTACCTGCTCATGCAATCTGGCCAGCTCTCCTTCGTACCATTCCAAAAGGTCCTTGGCTTCCGGACATTTTTTTACAATATGCTCATAGCCATTTTCTTTGAGTAAGCCTCTTAATCTGGCCAGATGCTGCTCTTTCAGCCAGTTACCCAGATTTTCCAGTTCAATATTTTCTTTTTCAACCTCAGCAATATCAAATTTGGTTTGAGCATAAGTATCAGGTACTACTGAAGCAGAAACAATACCTGCAATACAGACCAGGCCTCTAATAATTTTACTATTAGATACGCCCTGACCACAAAAACCAACTTTTTTGCCATATTTTTGCCCAGTAAAAATGGTCACTAAAATAGCCCATACCACTGCAGGATCTTCTTCATCATAAATATGTCTTAATCTGGCATTGTCTCTATCTGTGCCCAAAACCAACTGGGTCATGTCATTGGAACCAATGGAAAAGCCATCAAATTCCTGAATAAATTGTTTAGCCAAAATGGCATTACTGGGAATTTCAGACATTAAAATAAGTTTTAAGCCATCTTCTCCAGACTTTAGCTGATGCACATCAGCCAAATAGCGTTTCATACTTCTAGCTTCTTCTAAGGTGCGCACAAAGGGAAGCATAAGTTGAAGGTTCTTGCCGCCATAAGCACCTCTGGCCAGTTTAAAGGCCTCTAGTTCCCAGTCATGAATTCCCCTGGAAACTCCTCTATACCCCAACATGGGATTGTCTTCGTGCTCTTCAAAAAGACTTCCTCCCACCAGGTTGCGATATTCATTACTCTTATAGTCAGTGGTTCTGTAAACAATGGGTTTTCCATAAAAGGCCATGGCAAAAAGGGCCAATCCCTGAGCCAGGGTTTGCACGTATAGTTCCTTACCTGTCCTGTATCCTTTTGCCTTGAGTATGGATTTAATCTTAGAGGGAAGCTCCCGTATCTCATCCATTTCTTTTTTAAGACCACTTTTAAGTGCAATCTCCTCTCGCAAGGACCTGATTTTTTCCTGCACTTCCAGTACATAAGGATCGCTTTTTATTTTTTGATAAATCTCTTCTACTTCCTCTTTAATCTCCTGTCTTCTCTGCTCCATCTCGGGTTCTTTACCCACTAAAGTAACCAATTCTTCCTTATATCCTAAAATAGCAGCTATATGCTCTTTTAAGTCTGTGGAAGTTTTTAAAAGGTCTAAGTACTTGGTGGCCTTGTCCAGGTATTGATCCCATTTGTGATCCAGTTCCCTAATTTGGCGATGAATGGCCAGCACTTCTTCTGTGCCTTTGCCACCTTCTATTTCATTTAGTTCTTTAACTTTTTGTTTAAGACCAGTAATTATGCCCACATACTTCCGCAATTTTAAATCCAGACTTACAATACCACTGGCTAACTGTTCTTTAATAATTTTAGTTAATCTATTTTCCAGTTCTTCTAATTTTTTCTGGACAATTCCATTAAGTCTTCCCTGATCATAGGCTTCCAGGGCCAGGGGATGAACTCCAATATTGCCCAGCATAAACTCTGCTCTTAAAAGGCCCACTTCAAAGTCTTCCACTTCCCTTAACCTGGATAAAAACATGGCCTGGCCCACATCAGCCAGGATAAGACCTACTTTAGTCTTGGTCGCAGGCAACTTGCTGGTATCAATCTCTCCACCTACTTCCACTAAGGGGATAAGGCCTCTATACACCTTGCCTCTTGAGGCATCTACAGTAACTTCCTGGCCATCTAAAGAACGCAGGACCTCCAGACGCTGAATTCCAATAATAGCAGGTATACCCAGTTCTCTGGAAGTGATAGCAGCATGACTGGTATCTCCACCAGCATCAGCCAAAATAGCTGAAGCTATTCGCATCCCTGGAACCATGTCCGGATCTGTTCGCTCTGCAGCCAATACATCACCTTTGGCAATTTTATTGAGTTCTAAAGCAGAGCGTAAGAACTTCACCACGCCCTGACCAGCTCCTCTAGATGCGCCATTACCTTCTAAAATCACTTCCACATTATTTAAAAACTTGGGGTCCACTTCTAAACGACGCATAAAAATGGTGTGAGGATGTTTTTCCAGTTCTTCATTCCAGCGAGTTTCTGGCCTGGCCTGTACAAACCACAATCTATCATATTCATCTATACAAAATTCAGTGTCCATAATCATGCCGCCATAGGCCTTGCTAATGGCTCTAACGCCTTTGGCTACCATCTCAGCCTGAGCCAAAGACAAGGCCCAACGGCAAGCCATATCTTCAGGCACTTTTACCACCTTGGTTCCACTACCACTTTCATCATACACTATCTTTTTATCTTTAAATCCCATGAAGCGAATAACCACTTCTTCGCCATCATCTCGTTGAAAAACATAAAATTTGTCAGGAGTAACCATACCACTTACAACAGCTTCTCCAAGACCATAACTGGCATCAATGGAAACCAGGTCTTTACGATCAGTACCTCTACAGCCAGTGGCAGTATCTGCACTAAAGGCAGTACCTGAGACCACCGGGTTAATCATTCGCATGATACATACAGAAAGAGAGGTATTTTCAATGGCCCATTCCTTTTTGGCCTCCAAGGCAAGATTTTCATCTCCTGTGGCTTCAGCTTTAGCCAGGGCATCCAGAATAGCTTCTCGCCTATAGGTCATGCTGCGCAGATTATAAGCAGAAGCACAATCCCAGTGATAGGCCTCAACAACCTCATTTTCCCCTACAATATTCAAATAAGTATCCTGAAGACCAGCAAAAGCCTTTTTACGACTATCCTCTCCTGCAGCAGAAGAACGCACAGCTACAGGCACATTTTCTTCTCCAGCTTCTTTGCAAATATCTCTATAAGCCTGTCGAACTTCCTCTTCTACCTCCTTGGGCAAATCTACGGATAAAATAGCTACCTGAACCATTACAGAGCGTTTACGCAGTTGATCTATTCCTTCGGGAGAAGTAGCAAAACCATCTACCACATTGTTAATAAAAGTACGCAGTTTAACCTGAGAAGCATTGCGCTCAGGATGTTCTTTTATCTTTTTGGCCAGGTTGCGGACAAACTTACGCAAAAACTCTGGATCCTTGTTTACTTCACTGTCATTCCAATCTATAGCATCATATTCTTTATCCACAACCCTTCTAATCACAGAAGCATTGACTTTGGTCTCATCCAAGAGTTTATGAAAGGCAACAGAAGAAATAGCTCTAAACTGAGGAGCTCTTACATTTTCAATGGTGCTAATAATAGCAGTGTTATAATTTTTACCTCCAACCAAAAGTTCAGCTTCCACGCCAATCTTTTTAATTTCTTCACCTGTAAGCACCAACTTCTGCTTTAAAGCTTCTATTTCAGAAGTAGAGACCTCAACTTGCAAAGTAGATTTTTCTTTTACTTTTACCTCTTTGGCCTCTTTAACCTCCCCCTTATCTCCTTTTTTTCCCATTTCCTCTCCCCTAAAATTGATTTAATTAAGTGCTAACTCTTTAGCATATTAAACTTAAAAGCTACACCTCGTCAACAAAGGAAAAAACGCTTTTTTCTTTAAGAAAACTTTAAAATTAACTAAAAAGATTACTTTTAGACCAGAACAAAACTCAAAAAATTATCTTTAGAAAAAATAAAACCAGGTCCCTGAAGTTATCCTCTCTTCAAGGACCTGGCTTTATCAAAAGGAGGAACTTATTATTTTCCTAGCAATTAATAGGCCACTTTTTCTTAAGCAGGAATATACAATAATTATAGATAGTTAAAAAAATAAAATTTAAACTGAAAAAAATATTTAGTTAAAATTTTTATACTCTAAAAAAGGAGAAAATTGAAAAATAAGAAATTCAGGAAAAAAAAGTTTAAAGAAGGTTCAATTTTTTTAACTCTTCCCACCTGGCCCAAATTTCTTTTTCAGGTAAAGCTCCTTTGCGGACAAAGTGAATGTTTTTATCCTCAAGGCGAAGAATTGTAGAAGCTTTGCCTCCTGCAGGTAATAAAGGAGTATCTAAAATAAAATCCACTTTATTAAGTACACTCAAAGATATTTGCTGCCACCTAATTTGAGGCGGCTCTCCACTTAAATTGGCGCTGGTGGCAACTAAAGGTAAATTAACCAGAGAAGCAAGTTCTCTGGCTTGAAGATGGGAACTTACTCGAATACAAATCTCTTTTTTTTCATTTTTAACCTGAGGACAAGGAAAGTCCAAAGAACTTTTTAAAAGCAAGGATAAGGGACCTGGCCAAAAGTCCCTGGCCAGAGGCTCTATCTTTTTATCCAAAAAAGCAACTTCTTTTACCTGCTCTATACTAGAGGCCATAAGGGGCACGGTTTTGTTCAAGGGTCTTTTTTTTATGGCAAAAAGACGTAAAACAGAATTTAAAATAAAAGGATTGGTGCTTAGCCCCCAAAAGGTCTCTGTAGGAATAAGGCCTATTTCCCCAGCCTTGAGCCTGCTAGCTGCTTCTTCTATTTTCTCTGGAGGTAAAATTTTTACTCTGGTAAGGTTATTGCTATTATTTGACATAGTAAATAAAAAAAGGAAAATTTTGCCTACCTACTTTAAGGAGTATTCGATGAAAATCAAAGGAGAATACCAAAATCACCTCATTGCCAATCAGGAAAAAAACAAACAGCAAAGTAAAACTGACTTTGCCCAGTTTTTAGAAAAGGAACTGGTGGAAAGCAGTTCTTCTGCGCAGGCCAAGCCAGTATCCTCTATTACCCCTCTCAACCTTAACTTAAATAATCTTAAGTTTAACTTTATGCAAGAAATGGATAACCTCTTAAATTTATGGGAAGATTATGCCCAGAAACTCAACAGTGAACAAGCCAACCTCAAAGAAATCTATGGGCTTTTAAGCACCCTTAAAGAAAAGGTTCAGCACCTTAAAAACAGCGGAGATTACCTAAACCAGCCCTCACCTCTTAAGGACATCTTAAACGAGCTGGAAGTATTAACCACTACAGAAGAAATAAAAATCAACAGAGGTGATTACACTTAAAAGGCTTCTTTAGAAAATAAAGGTTTATACAAGGGGCCCTGTGGTCTTAAGAAAGATTGCCAGAGGACTACTTTCTCCACAGGATAAGGGGCCCAGCTCTTTTGTTCCAAATTTTTCTTAAAATTCGTCCAGGGGTCCTGGGGTTCAAATTTTTTAACTCTTCCCAAAGTCAAATGGGCAACAAACTTTCTCCTTTCTGGAGGAAAACCCAGGGCTAAAAACTCTTTTTCCAGCTTTTCTACCAACTCACTTAACACTGGATGAACTTTAAAGCCCAGCCACATCACCCTTACTTGTTTTTGAGCATAAAAAAATCCCAAACCTTCCCACTCAAGTTCAAACCTGGGAAAATTTAAAGCAGAAAGCACTTCTTTAATAGCTGCTATTTTTTCCTCTTCCACTTCCCCTAAAAACTTTAAAGTAATATGATGATTACCCGGTGCAGGCCAGGAAATTCTGGAACGAAACTTGTGTTTCCACTCAGCTTGAATCTTTTTTATTTCTTCCAGCCAGTAAGTATTTAGGGGCAAGCCTAAAAAAACTCGCATATTCTTTACTCCCAATATCCAATAAGTTCTTCCAAGGCCTTTTGCACGCTCTGGACTTTTATTTCATATCTTGAACCTGAAAACAAAAATTTTTTGGACCAAAGCTTATCTCCTACCAAGTAGGCTTGAAACACAGTGCCAACAGGCTTTTCAAGTGTGCCTCCAGTGGGGCCAGCTATTCCAGAAATGGCAACCGCCACCTCTACCTCTAAAAGATTTGCCACTCCTCTTACCATCTCCAGCACACACTCTGTACTTACTGCCCCAAATTTTTCTAAGGTATGGGCAGAGACCCCCAGTACCTTTTCTTTTACTGAGTTGGCATAGGCCACAACACCTCCCATAAACCATGAAGAGCTACCTGAGACATTTGTTAGAGTATGAGCAAGGAGTCCTCCAGTACAGGATTCTGCCACTCCCAGTTTTAAACCATTGCTCTGTAAATAGCTGGCTAACTTTAACACTTTTTCCTGGTCCATAGTTATATTTTGCTTATTCATCAGAAACCTTTAATCCCACTCTTTTAATTATCTTTTGCAAACTTACCCGTTCAATCCCGCTCAATCTAGCAGCCTGGGAAATATTCCCTCTGGTCTTTTCCAATACCTTTTGAAAGTAAGTTCTGGTAAAATCATCCAGTACCTTCTTTTTATAGGCCTTATAAGGAAGTATATCTTCCTTATCCAGTTTGGTATCCATCTCTACCAGATTAACCACCTCAGCAGAAATAAGTTTATTCTTAGAAAAAACCACCAGTCGCCGTACAAAGTTTTGCAGCTCTCTCACATTGCCTGGCCAATCTCTGTTGGTCAGGTAAGTGAGGACTTCTGGCGAAAGCTCCTTTTCTTCCAACTGTAATTCTGTGCAGGTCCTTTGCACAAAATAGGTAGCCAAAAGGGGAATATCCTCTCTTCTTTCCCTTAGGGCAGGAACTCTTATTTCCAGCACATTTAAACGATAAAAAAGGTCCTCTCTAAAAGTACCCTCTTTTATCTTTTCTTCTAAAGGCTGATTGGTAGAGGCCAAAATTCGCACATCTACTTGAAAACTTTTACTGCCTCCCACAGGTTTTATTTCCTTTTCCTGTAAAAATCTAAGCAATTTGGCCTGAACCTCCAGGCCAATATCTCCAATTTCATCTAAAAGCACTGTACTTCCGTCTGCTCTTTTAAGTAATCCTTCGTAATTTTGCTGGGCACCAGTAAAAGCTCCTTTTACATGACCAAAAAGTTCACTCTCTAAAAGGGTAGTTGGAATAGCCGGGCAGTTCACTGTAAATAAGTTTTCTTTTCCTCTTTTGCTTAATTCATGAATTTTTCTGGCCACCAATTCTTTTCCTGTGCCAGATTCTCCCCGAATGAGCACTGTAAAATCAGTCTCAGCAACAGCTAAAATCTGTTCTTTTAGAGTTTGAATGGCCTTACTCTCGCCTACAATCTCCCCACCTAAACAAGAAGCAAAAACTTTTTTCCTTAACCTTCTATTTTCCTCTAAAATCTTGCTTCTTTCTAAAACCTTGCCCAAAACCAGTTTTAATTGTTCAGGAGAAATGGGTTTGGTCAAAAAATCATAAGCACCTGCTCGCATGGCTTCCACTGCGCTTTCAATACTGCCATAGGCTGTGAGTACCAGACAGGTAATATCTTTATTTCTACTCTGAATTTTTTTAACTAAATCTAAGCCACTTAAACCAGGCATTCTAAGGTCTGTGAGCACAATATTTATATTGTTGTTATCTATAATTTCCAGGGCATCCTGAGCAGAATAGGCCTTAAAACACCTCACCTTAAAATAACGATTAATAATTCTAACCAAACCATCTACAAAATCTTTTTCATCATCCACTAACAGAACAGATATATTATTCATTTCCTTTAGTCCTCACTTGTATTTAAAGGAAGATAAATTACAAATACCGCTCCCTTATCATTAAAAAATTCTATCTTCCCCTTCAACTCTTCCACAAGCCCATAAACCACAGCTAAACCCAAGCCTGTTCCCTTGCCCACCTCTTTTGTAGTAAAAAATGGATCAAAGATAAAATTGGCAATTGTGTCTGGAATGCCAGGTCCATTGTCTCTCACCTCAATAACTACAAATTCTTCTTTAACATCCACAGAAATTTTTACCTTCCCTTGTTTTTCTTCTACTACATCAAAGGCATTAAGTATTAAATTAGTAAATATTTGCTCTAAAATAGAACTATCATATTTTAAAAGTGGTAATTTAGATTTTATCTCTACCTGAAAATCAATTTCTTTTTTCTTGGCCTGTACCTTAAAAACCTCACTTATATTTTTAAGTAATTCTTCTAAATTACACACACCAAAATAACTCTTGGGCCTGGCAAAATTAAGCAAATCCTTTAAGATCTTTTGAGCCTGTTTGGTATGTTTTTCTATGACTTCTAAATCCTTTTTACCCTGTTCATCTACAATGCTTTCACGAAGTAAATCAACATAACATAAAATTACTCCTAGAGGATTATTAATTTCATGGGCAAGACCTGCAGCTAACTTACCTACTGCTGATAATTTTTCTGTTCTTCTAATTTGTTCTTGCATCTTTACTTCTTTGCTTATATCTCTAATATAAATAATCATCCTTTTTAGTCCATGCTGATCTTCTATCAATGGGTACATACTTACTTCAAAAAATAGGTTATCTACATTCCATTTTATAGTAGATGAAGTTCCGTTAGTTAAGGGTTTGTCCAATTCCTTTTTTATCTTTTCTGAATTCAAAAATAATTTCCAAAAATCTTTTTTTATTTTCTTATCCAGATTTAACGATGCAATGTTTTGAATAATAATATTTTTATTTTCATCTATTAAAAATAGAGGATCAGCAATACCATCAAATAAAGACTGAAGGGTTTTATATTGATAAATAAGTTCATTTACAGACTGAATACTTTCCAAAGCCATACCCATCTGTTTTCCAAGGGCAATTAAGACGTCTTTATTTTGAGTAGCATACTTGGTTTCTGGAATAACTAGAGTCCCCCATCTCCTGTCTTGAGAGTGGACTAAAATATAAATCCACCCATCTTCTAGAACTATAGTGTCTTCTTTTAAATTTTCTATAGGTAGTAAAGAGAATTTAATATCTTTATTTGTTTTAGACCATACCATTTTTTTATTAGAATAAAGCATACAAACATAAGCAGCTTCTTCAATTTGCATTCTATCAGCTATAGCTTTTAAAATATTGAAGATTAAATCTTCATTGGATCTACTTTTACTAAGTACATCCACAAACTTAATAAATAACTCTATATCTTTTTTCCTAGAAATTATCTCTTCTTCTAATTTTTTAGTTCTAATTTTTACCATATCCTCTAAAGTATTGGCATACTCCCTTAATTTTTCTCTTGCTTTATATATTTCAGTAGCCATAACTTCAATATTGTAAACCATTTCTTCTACTTCGTCTCTAAAATCTGTCTTTGTATTGTTCTGAATATTAGCCTCAACAAAAAGTTTCTTAAAAATAGAGGTTATCTTGTTAAAGTTAACAATAATTATTTGTCTAAAATAAATAGAAACTAAAAAAGCAAATATTAAAAAAATAGATGAATAAATAAATATATAGCCAATAGTTACATCTTTAATATTATTCATAATATCATCTATAGCCAAACCAACAACTACAGCTCCTCCAATCTCTCCTTCCTTTCTATAAAATCCACCCTTATCTCCATACTTTTTAATAAGTTCCAAAGGAGCTTTCGAAGGCAAGCCATGGCATTTAAGACAACTTTTTTCAAAAATAACAGGTCTAACTACAAGATAATAGCTAGAATGATCAATTTCTCTTATTCCTTCCCATTCCTTAAGTTTGTTTGTTTTAAATTCTGCGATTAATTTCCGCTCAAAATCATTGGCTTCGTATTTCTTATTTCTGGCATTTATAGATACTCTTCTATAAAAATATCCAGTTTGGGGATTAAAATTTTCTGCTATTTTTCTAGTTATATAAGAAGAAGACATAGCTTCTATAATAAATTGATTACTTCCTAGTATATTAAACATTTTAGGACGCAAAACTGACCTTACATATTTTTGTGTAGCTTCTACATAGCTAATAGTTAAATTAGCTTTATCCTTAACCTCTTCTAAAGCTATATTTTTCATATGAAAATATAAAGTTAAAATAAAAATGATAGACAGAAACAAACAGAAGGAAGCAACTCCTAAGAAAAATTTAGATTGCAAACTTAACTTCATTTAAATTAAAGTAGGAACTTCTATATTAAAATTAATATTTTTATTTCTCTTAGCTTTGTATCTAAGTTTAAAAAATTGTAAACTATATTCTTTAACATCAAAAACAAACACATCAGAAAATCCAATCTGAAACCCAGAACTACCACATTGAACTAAGTACTTATTTTTCTTATTTAAAAAGATTTTGCTTTCTGGCTGAATTTTTCCCAAAAATTTAATTTTATAGCCATATTTCTCCCATATTTTCACTTTATGGGTATGTCCAGTGAAAATTATTTTTTGCTTTGTTCTAAAAAGTTCATACCAAGCTCTTATATTGGTTTTAATATAAGGAAATTTTTTAGGATTTAAAAAAGAGGAGTGAACAAAGCCCATATCTTCATAAGTAAGAGTCAGAGGGAGTGAATTTAAAAATTTTTTATAGTAATCTTCTAGCACCTCTTGAGTCCATAACAAAGAATTAAAGGCAAAGGAAGAGTATCTATCTAAACCAATAAAATCTCCAGCAACTGCTCGGTCATGATTGCCTTGGATTAAATTAATATTTTTCCATTCTAAAGTAAAATCCAAACACTCCTTTGGCTCAGTGCCATATCCCACCAAATCTCCTAAAAAATAAACCCTATCAGGTTTCACTTCTTTATAAAAAGTAAAAACCTCTTTTAGGGCGGCAAAATTGGCGTGTAAGTCCCCAAAAATTAAAATTTTCATCAAATCACTAGTAAATTAGATGCAAACTCACTCTTACCTATTTTTTTATTCAACCCAGGCTTAAAAAAACTACTAATATTTCCTCGCTTAGATTTTCCCAGCAAAATTACTTTAGGTTCATATTTTCTTAAAACCTCCAAAGCAGCATTGGTATAAGTAGGAGTGCTCCAGAGCCTAATACCAAAGCAAAGCTTTTCTTGTCTTAAAAGAGGTAGAAAACCAGCTAATTTTCCAAAAAGTTTGGCTTTAAACTCTTCCTTTTCAAATTCAGTAAGGGTTTCTGGAATAAAGGAAATAAAAAGTACCCCATATCCTTCTTGAGCCAAAGCTTTTCCCTTTTCCAGCAATAAAGACAAACGGCTATCAGGTCGCACAAAGCAGCAAACCAGGGGCTTTCCTTCTAGATATCCTTTGCGCACTAACGGGTCACCCCCGGCCTGTAATTTACAAGTAAAAACTTCTTTATCTGCAAGCAGGTCATATGGGGAAAACTGAGAAAAAGCTTCTGCTACTTCCAGTATCTCGGGTCTTTGTTTATAATCTTCCTTTAAGCAACCCTCAACTACTTCTATTAGCTTGGGAGATAACTCTAAGTCATATTGAGAAAGAGGCTTAATTTTTTGCCACTTTCTTAAACTGGTTCCCAAAGTTGACTTGGCCTTAATAAAGGGAAGATTACCTGTTAAAAATTCATAGGCAAGCACTCCAAAGGAAAATACATCACTACTCTTTAAACCTCTTATGCCTTTCAAACATTCAGGAGCAATATAGTCGGGAGTGCCTTTAGGTAAGTTGGTATCCTTCCAAAAATCATCTCTTCCTTCTAGCCAAGCAAAACCAAAATCCAACAATTTAATTTCATTATTCTGGGGATTCCACAAAATATTTTCAGGCTTTAAATCATGATGGACTATACCTAAAGTATGTAGACAACTTATCAAATACAAAAAAGAAGCAAGAAATTTTAATTTCTGAGCTAAGCCTATATTTTTATCTTTAATCAACCATCTTAAATCTTTCAGTGGATAATATTTAAAGATAAGTCCTAGGTTATTTTCTTCTAAGGGAAATATAAATCTATTATCATCTTTAAAATTGATAAATCTGGCTTCATTTTGCCAAGCTAGAAAACCATCTATATCTAAATTATTTTGAGTTTTTAAAACATAAAACTTACCTTTTTTTTCTAACAAATATAAATCAGAATTAACTCCTCTATAAATTTTATTTTTTACTAAATATTTTCCTAAAAAACTATTATTCTCTACCTTAATATCTGATGGAAATTTAATTTCCTTAAAGGGAACCCACATTTAAAATCCTGGTAAACTTTTTATCTTAGAGTCTGCATAAGGTCTAAAATTATTTAAATTGAACAAAGCATAAATAAAAGAAATCAAAAACAAAAATATCCAAAAAGATATAAATACTTGATGCTTAAAATTAATTTCTATCCACCACTGTCCCGTAGGTGTAGTTATTTTATGCAAAAACACTCCTGGAAGCTCAAAAAATAAACCAAAACATTGATATAAAAAAAATAAAGGAGAAAATCCATAAAACAATCCACCAAAACAGATAATAAAATGACGTAAGAAGTTATACAATCTACCTTTAGATAACATAATTACCTCCCAAAATAAAAATATCCTATAATAAGAGCTGCGATTAGAATAATTTCAACAAAAGTTGCTTTAATAATTAAATGACTAATTCTCCTCTGTTTTGGAGACATCTTTAACCAAATGCTTTTCATAAGCCAGAGCCAAACTTTATTAAATATATTTATTTGCGTAAACAATCTGTAATATTCTCTAATACTTAAAATCCAATAACTAAAATTCTTTAAAAAAAGTTCATCATCAACATAAGGGATGTATCTTATTTCCAATTTATTATTCTGTTTTTGACCTTCTATTTTAACCAAATTTTCCAATTCCAATTCAAACTTCTCTGGCCATAGACTTATATTTATCTTAGCTTCATATTCTTTTTCTGTAAGTAAATCTTTTACATAAAACAAATTCTTCTCTTTTTGCTCCAATTCCCAGTGTGGATTTAAACTGGCAAGCACAAAAGGAGAAAAACTAGAATAAATATTGGTAGTCCAAGTTAAATTAGTTTTATGCCAGATATGGGGAGATAAAAAGTCCATCTTAACTATACTCCCAACTATCCTGGAATTATGATTAAAGGACAGGGTAAATTGTCCTGGAGTTTTTTATAGTCCAGCCTAGCTTTAAAACCTGGGGATCTTTTTTTTTGCCTGCTGCCAATAACTATTGCTTCAACTTTATTTTCCAGAGCTGCTTCTTTAATTGCTTCTTCCAAACTGCCTACTTTTCTGGTATAATTAACCTTAAAAGATTTAAACTTATTTTTAAGTCTCTGCCAAAGAAGATCTATCTCTTCATTAATTTCTTGTTCTACATAGGAAGCAAATTTGTTCCTGGTTGCAGAAGTATTTAACCAATCATCTCCCATCATAAATTGCCAATCTTTGTTAATGATACTAAGAATTACTAATTCAACAGAATTATCTTCTTGTAAATATTTTAAAACAAAATCTTCTGCTTTTTGAGCTCCTAGAGTTCCATGAGTAGCTAATAAAATTCTGTTAAACATAACTTATCCTTTTTAAAAAGATATAGGCAGGGTGAGGCAACTCACCCTGCCTAAGGCGATTTAGGCCAACCACTTAGTAAAAATCAAGACCAAGAGAACAACTATTAAAACCAGGCCCAAAGCCACCAGATCTTCATTCCTTTCACTGGCAAAAACAGAAAGAGCTCTTTCCTCCATCTTTTTTTGCTCATCTACATGGTTTATATTCTCAGCCATATCTGTAACTCCTTTGGTTTATTAATTTAAAACTACATCCTTTACAAACCACATAACCACAATAAAGGAAAGTACAGCTTTAGCTGTACCAGAGATAGCTCCTATTACCAAGGGCCATCCACCTGCCTGACTTAAAGCTTTCTTAGTAATTTGCATACCAAGTCCAATTAAACCATAGGCAAAGAACCAAATCATGGCATCTGTAAGTACTACAATAGTTTTAGATTTTTTATGTACTTGTTTTACTGCGTGGGAAATAGCACTCTTTAGTTCCTTGGAAATAGCAACTTGACCAGCCTTAGCCTTAGCCAAAATAGACTCTAAGGCTTCCATTCTTTTTCTGGCCTGAGAGTCAAAAAGCTTTTTATTGTCTCTAACTTCAAAGTCACCTGCAATTTGTCTTTGTTTGTATAAGTCTTGTAAAGCTGCTAACTCTTCAGCACTGAGCCCAGGAATGCCCTTGTTTAAAGCCTCTCCTACAACGGCTAATTCAGCAGGGGTTATCTCAGTTCTTTTATTGTAAGAAAAATCTAAATATTTTCCTTTATAGTGGCTTGGAGGACTAAAAAGGCCAATAGAAGACAAAAAGAACAACAACAAAAAGCCTAAAACAAAAATGGGGAATTTATCAATAACAACTTCTTTAAAAGAAAGTTTTGTTCCATTGGATTTTCCATACCAAGCAGCTAAAATAAGCACAATAATGGGCAAAAAGAGTACTCTGGTGATGTTAAAAATTTCAGCGACCTTAAGGGTATGAATATCCACTGCATTAAAGGCCAAAGCTGCAGCAGCTACCTGTGCAGAGTTTAAGATACCTGTTCCAGCCCAGGCACCAAATTGAGTAGGATTCATTCCAGCAATCTTACCAATGGTGGGAAAGGCGAACATACACAACACACCCCACCCTAAAATGGTTCCAATGGTATAAGCCATTTCAGAACTTTTTGCTCTTACTACAGGAGCACAAGCAACAGTGGCAGATACTCCACAAACCCCCATACCAGCAGAAAGTACACCAGTCATAGATTTGGGTTGTTTAAAAATACCACCCAACCAAAGTACCAAAAATACTGTTCCCAAAACAAAGAAGCCAATCATCCAAACAGAAACCATACCCAGCTTGGCCAACTCAGCAAAAGAATAACGGGCACCTAAAAGGATAACTCCCATTTTTAGGACAAACCTGGCTGTCTTTACTCCAGAAGCAGCAAAAACAGGAATGCCCCAGGTATTGGTAACAATAATACCAACCAAAATACCCAAAACTACATAGTTTAAATTTAAAATTTTATAGATACTAAAACCAATAACAGGTTCTATGTTTTTACTTAGAATAATAACTACTGGCTCTAGATACCAGCGAATAAACATGGCCAAAAGTAAAATAAATAAAATTCCAGGAATGGTTTCCAGGACAAACTTATCAAAATTGGTTTGGGGCTTGCCCATTCTAACTTGCCTTAAAAAGGCAGCTACGAAACCAACACCCCCAGCAATCAAGCTCAAAATAAACTGAAGGTCTAAGGACTTGTGGGTATGGAAAAGTTTGGCCACTCCATCAAAAACTCCAAGCTTAACCATACCAGCATAACACAACAAGATCACACTCAACACCCACAAGGGTGTATTGCTAGGTCTACTCACATCTCCACTAGCCATAAAAAACCTCCTTTTTAATTTTGTGAGCCACCCCTTTCAATATACATACCAACCTCGCTAACCACTTAACTATCTGATATAAATAAAAAAAATCAAAACACCCCTTTTTGGGTGCTAACTAAAGTTAACACCAGGAAAAGGATTTTTAGCAATTTTCTCAAAAAGGTTATAGTTAAAACCCCATTTAAATCACCTTACCCTTGACACTTCTCACTATTTTATGTTTAATAACACTTGTTGCTACAATATTAAAAAGGAGGTTATCTTTTATGCGCTTAGTAAAATTTTTTTTAACTTTAGTGGTACTCTTAATCCCTCTTTCTGCTTTTGCCCATTTTGGTCTGGTTATTCCTTCTGAAAACACAGCTGAAAGCAGTAAGGACAAGAACTTAAACTTACTTATTGGTTTTATTCATCCCATGGAAATGAAAGGCATGGACATGGAAAAGCCTCAAGAATTTGGAGTGGTTGTGGCAGGCAAAAAAGAAAATTTAACTGCCACCCTCAAACCCTTCACCTATTTAGGTCATAAGGCCTGGACCAGCAGCTATACTCTAAAAAGGCCTGGAGTATATCAATTTTTTAGCTCTCCAGTTCCCTATTTTGAACCAGCTGAAGACATCTATATCCTTCACTACACCAAAACTTATGTAGCTGCTTATGGAGCAGAAGAAGGCTGGGATGAAGCTATAGGTTTACCTACGGAAATCATTCCTTTAACCCGTCCCTTTGGTCTATATGCAGGCAATACTTTTCAGGGTCAGGTACTTTTAAAGGGTAAACCTGTAGCCAACTGTGAAGTAGAAGTAGAATTTTTTAACCAGAAACAAAAAGTAAAAGCCCCTGGAGAATACTACATCACCCAGGTGGTAAAAACAGATAAAAACGGTATTTTCACCTATACTCCCCCAGCACCTGGATGGTGGGGATTTTCTGCTTTAAATACAGCTGATTATAAGTTAAAGGGAAAGGATGTGGAATTGGGTGCTGTTTTGTGGCTCTATTTTGCCCCTTTTGGAAAATAATAATTAAACCTTAAGGAAGGGCTATGTCCCTTCCTTAAAAAATTTAGGAAAGAAATATGCATATTTCAGAAGGCATTTTGAGTTTTCCAGTGCTTTTAAGTGGTTGGATATACACGGGTGGAGGGCTTTTTTGGACCCTGAAAAAACTTTCTGCCAATGATGTCCCCAAAATGGCTCTTTTGGCAGCTGTCTTTTTTGTAGCCTCTCTTATTCATGTACCTCTAGGGCCATCTAGTGTGCATTTGCTTTTAAATGGCCTTATTGGAGTACTTTTGGGAAGTTTAGCCCTTCCTACACTTTTTATTAGCCTTTTTTTACAGGCAATTTTATTCCAATTTGGAGGGATTACTGTCCTGGGCATAAATACCTTACTTATGTCCCTGCCAGCTATTTTAGCTGGAGTTATTTTTAAATTAAAACCCTCAAGCCTTTGGGGAGGAATTTTAAGCGGTTTTGCTGTTTTGGGAAGTGGAGTTATTGCAGCTTTAGTCTTGAGTTTTTCAGGAGAAGCTTTTTTGCAAGTAGCAAAGCTTATCTTAATAGCCCATCTACCTATAGCTATTATTGAAACCATTATAGGGTATTTTACCTTACTTTTTATTTTTAAAACCAAACCAGAACTTATTTTAAACAACTTGGGGAGTAAAAGCTAAAATGTTAAAGAAAGCTATTTTTACCATTATTTTAATCCTTGGTTTCACTGCACTGGCAAGTGCTCATAGAGTAAATATATTCTGCTTTGTGGAAGGCAAAAAAATATCTTGTGAGGCCAACTACCCTTCTGGAGACAAAGTAAAACATGGCACCATTAATCTAAAGGAAGCTGAGACGCAAAAAACTTTAGCCAGTAAAAAAACAGACCTAGAAGGAAAAGCGTCCTTTGAAATTACCCAAGATATTCTAGCCAGGAAAAAAGACTTAGAAGCAGAAGTTTTAGCTGGAATGGGACATAGAAATACCTGGACTATCCCTTATTCTGACCTAAACGCAGAGAGTTCAGAGATTTCAAGTAAAGAAAACACTGGCTCTAACACCTCTCTACCCTGGGAAAGCAATACCTCCACCCCTGCTTCTGCTACCAGTGTGGATAAACAAGAACTAGAAATGCTGATTTCCA
The DNA here is from genome assembly GCF_055126295.1 of Desulfonauticus sp. NCBI lineage: Bacteria > Pseudomonadati > Thermodesulfobacteriota > Desulfovibrionia > Desulfovibrionales > Desulfonauticaceae > Desulfonauticus > Desulfonauticus sp. The sequence goes on from NZ_JBSRHE010000012.1 coordinate 54,644, forward strand.
AAATAATGGATAAAAAACTACATCCTGTATTGGAAAAACTCACTTTACTCCAGGAAAGAAAAATTTCCCTTCCAGACATTCTAGCTGGACTTGGCTATATTTTAGGTTTAATGGGGATAAGTTTTTATTTTTTAGCTAAAAAAAATGAAAAATAACCTGGCCATCGCTCAACTTGACCCCAGAACTGTCATCCTCTGGAGTCTGGTGTATGCCTTTTTTCTAGCTGCTCAAAAAAGCTTTCTACCCCTTTTGGCCAGCTTGTTTATTGTTCTCTTTTATATTGTACTTACTCCCTTTTCCTGCAAAGAAATTTTAAAAAAATTAAAGCCTGTTAATTTTTTTCTCCTATTTTTTTGGTTAATTATCCCCTTTAGTCTTCAGGGCAAAGCTTTATTTTCCCTGGGGAAATACGCCTATACCCTTGCTGGAGTAAAGTTCTGCCTGCTAATTACTTTAAAAGCCAACCTGTTGATGCTCATTTTTATCTGCTTACTTTTAAGTTTGTCCCCTTCCCAACTAGCCTCTGGATTACAATCTCTAAAAATATCCGAAAAACTGGTCTATCTTTTTCTCCTGGCCTATCGCTATCTTTTTTTACTCAAAGAGGAAAAGGACAAACTCTTACGCAGTCTAAAAATAAGAGGCTTTAAACCCAAAACCAATCTCTTTACCTATAAAACCTATGCCTATCTCTTAGGGCTTATCTTGCTTAAGGCCTACGAACGAGGAGATAGGGTCCATAAGGCATTAGTGCTAAGAGGGTTCCAGGGAAAGTTTCCCTCTCTTTATTCCCCTAAATTCACGCAAAAAGACCTTTACTTTTCCCTTTTTTCAGGGTTAAATTTTCTTTTACTTTTATATCTGCAGCTAACCTAGATGAAACCATTAGTCAGTCTAAAAAATATCTCCTTTGGCTACAAAAGGGAAAAGCCTCTTTTACAAGAGATAAACCTGCAACTTTTTCCTCAGGAAAAAATTGGCCTTATTGGCCCCAATGGAGCAGGTAAGACCACTTTGGCCTTTTTAATCACAGGCCTTATCCAGCCCTGGCAGGGAGAAATAGAAGTTTTGGGGCAGGTATGCAAAGAAGAAAAGGATTTTCAAAAAATAAGAAGCAAAATTGGTTTTGTGTTTCAAAATGCAGATGACCAACTCATATTTCCCACAGTCCTGGAAGACGTAGCCTTTGGTCCTCTAAACCAGGGACTCAAGCCAGAACAGGCCCTGGAAAAAGCAAAAAAGACATTAAAACAACTCAATATAGAAAGGTTAGCTTCCAGAAACACCTTTAATCTTTCTGGAGGAGAAAAAAAAATTGTCTCCATTGCCACAGTGCTTTCCATGGAACCCCAGATGCTCATCTTAGATGAACCCACTGTAGGCCTGGATGAAAATTCCAGAGACAAGCTCATTGAAATCTTAAACAATCTGGAGCTAGCCTATTTAATTATTTCCCATGATTATGACTTTTTGGCCAGGACTACAGACAAGCAACTTATTTTAAAAGATAAAAAAATCATTTATGATCCTTCTGTGGTATTACACAAACACGAGCATGCTCATCCCTTGGGCTATGTCTATCATACCCACAAATAACCCCTAAAAGGAGTAAAAATGTACCCAGGTGGTCCTTCTTTTTTAAATATTTTAGATATTTTTTTAATAGGCTTGGCCATCTACTTTTTTATTAAATTCATAAAATCCCCTGAAAAAAATGACTCCTCCTCTCCGCTAAGTACTCAAGAGGTAGAAGAACTCTGGGCAAGACTGCGCAGCACACCTGCCACTACTCCTACTTCCGCCCTTAGCAGGGAAGAGGAATTTTTAAAAGGAGCTAAACTGGCTTACCTGAAGATAAGCGAAAGCCTAAGCAGACAGGATTGGAATTTATTACAAGACCTGCTTACCCCAGAACTTTTTAATCAGCTTTATGCCCAATTATCCAAATACCCACCAAGTTCTCCACCCAAAATTTTAAAACTAGAAGCTTCTGTAAAAGAAATAAGAAACATAGGGGAAAAGGAAGTAGCCACTGTCCTTTTTCAGGTACTCTTACAAGAAAACACAGACCCTCACCCCAAAACCCAAGAAGAACTCTGGAAATTCTCTCGTCACTCCAAGATAGCCAACTCTACCTGGAAACTTATGGAGTTGGAAGTATTGGCAAATTAAGTACAAAAAATTTAAGCCCATACCTGGCAATAACTAAACAATCTTTTAACTTTCCACTAAATCTGTTTTTAAGCCGACTTTTTGAAGCCTATTAAGTAAATTTTCTAAATCAGGCTGATATTCTCCCTTTCCAGGATAAAGATCATAATAACGCTTATATGTTATTGGAGTTAAGTCTGGCATAAAAACATTAGCCCCTGCTAAAAAAGCTTTTATCCTTAACTCAGGGGCTAAAACACTTAAAGCTGTGCTTATAGGAAGATTAGCATCTGAAAGCACTATCCTTGTTAAGGCAAGCATTTTAAGAGTTAATAGCGCCGATCCTGAAGGAAAGGTAGCCAAAGGAGTATGAGGATGGGGAATAAAAGGACCATGGCCTACCATTTGAGGTTTAAAATCTTGTAAAAAAAGTAATTCGTCAATGAACTGTTCCAACTTTTGTCTAGGAATACCAACAATACAACCAACACCTACTTCATAACCAAATTCCTTCAACCAGTTTAAACAACGAAGCCTTTTCTCCAAGGAAGTATCTGGCTTTAACCAACTAAAAAGAGCATTATTTATTGTTTCATGCTTTAATAAAAACCTATCAGTTCCAGCTTTTTTTAGCCTTCTATATTCATCTCTATTCCTCTCGCCAACTGAAAGTGTTATACTTACTCCTAACTTCTTTAGTTCTTTTACTAACCCAACCAATCTTTCTGTATTCCAGATTGGATCTTCTCCAGATTGTAAAACAATAGTCCTAAAACCTTTATTAACTATTTCTTTTGCAACTTCAAGGATTTCTTCTTCTTCCATACGATAACGTTTAAGCAGTCTATTATCTCTTCTTATTCCACAATAAAGACAATTCTTAGAACAATAATTAGAAAATTCTATAATTCCTCTAAAATAAATAATGTTGCCCTTTTTCTTTTTTCTTATTTCATTAGCTAATCTATAAACCCACTCAGATTCTGCATATAAAAAGAGATATGTTAATTCCTCTCGGGAAAATTTTATTCCATTTAAAGATTTTTCTATAATTATATCTCTAGATAACTTTTTACTCTTTGCGACAAAATTTTTTTTATCCATTTTAAATTTTCTGCCGTTGTGGTATAATTTTTATCATATTCTGAACGAATCAACTCCTGAAGATGAGGAAAGGGAGAGAGAACTCTTGTTAATACACCCTGCATATAAGCTAAAATCACTCCATAATTGACAATAGGAACTTTTGCCCTTTTGGCTTGTATAATTCTGGAAATCATTTCCTTGCGATTAAGCATACAAGCCCCGCAATGAACTATTAATTTATATTTTTCAAGACATTCAGCCAGAAATCCTGTACCTGCTTTTATATCTATCTGAACTTCTCCACCCACTTGAGCCCTAAGCCATCTTGGAATTTTTACCCTTCCTATATCATCTTCTACTGGGTGATGAGTACAAGCTTCAGCAATTAAAACTCTATCTCCTGGTTTAAGTTTTTTAATTGCTAACACACCTTCTACCAAAGTCTGTAAGTCTCCTTTATACCTAGCAAATAGAATAGAAAAAGAAGTAACTCTTACATCTAAAGGGATATCAGCTACTACCTTCGTATAAACTGAAGCATCAGTTATTACCAAATTAGGTTTACTCTTAAACTGCTTTAAAGCATACGCCAGTTCTCGTTCTTTTACTACCATAGCCATAGCTTCTCGGTCTAAAATATCTCTAATAACCATCTGTTGAGGCAAAATAAGTCTTCCCTTAGGGGCGGCCTTATCTACAGGGATAACACAACAAACAATATCTCCTGGATTTATCAAATCCCCTAAAATGGTAGGAAAAGTCCAGTCTTTAGGAGCATACTTTATAATTGTTTGCTTTAACTCTTCTATTCCTTTGCCAGTTAAAGCACTCACCCAGACCTTGGGCTCCGGAAATTCTTTTATTGTTTTTTTAGAATAAAGGTCTGCTTTATTTAGCACATAAATTAAAGGAGTTTGCTGTTCTTTGGCTCTGGAAACCACCTCTTCTTCAAATTTTCCCCACCCCTTCTCAGGATCTATTACCAGTATAATCAGGTCAGCTTTTTGAAATACCTCATACGACTTTTGTTTCCTAAGTTTTCCAAGCTCCCCAATATCATCTATTCCAGCAGTATCTATTACTACTACAGGTCCTAACGGTAATATCTCCATAGCCTTAAAAACTGGATCAGTGGTAGTACCAGGCACATCTGAAACAATAGCTAAATTTTGCCCAGTAAGGGCATTAATTAAAGAAGATTTACCAGCATTCCTCCTTCCTACAAAAGCTATGTGCAACCTTTGACCTTTAGGAACTATCATCTCAAAATATCCTCTTTTAAAACTTTTAACAACCTTTCCCTTTCCATCTCTGGAATCATCTCCCATTGATTAGAAAAAAGTACAAACCGTTCATTAAGATAAATTTTTTTTGGAGGTAAAAAAATATCTTCTCTATGCCCTGCAATATAAGCATATCTCTTTCCCAATACCTCAACCAACCATATATTCACTCCATACTTTTCTTTTAATTCTTCTACATATTCTTCAAACCTAGAAATAAAGATCTCTCTCTCCATTTTCTATTCTCCTATAATATTCCAAAAAGTGCTTATATACTCTTTCTGATACCATATGTTTCAACTCTTTTATCTCTTTATCTATAATTGTCTGTCCTATAATTTTAGTTTCTTCAGAAGCAAAATCATCTAACCATTCTCTAAAAGTAAGTACTGCATTTAATTTACAAAAAATACCTTCTTTTCCTTTTCTCAAAAGATCCATAATTCTTTCTCCTGTTCTCCCACACCTATATCCAGCAGTACAAAAACTGGTAATATATCCCATTTCAGCAAGTTCCCTTATTACTTCCTCCAGACTACGAGGATCTCCAATCTCAAATTGCTGTCTTTCTAACTCTTGATTCGTATAACGATCAGAATAAGCCCCTATTCCTATTCTAGTGGATGCATCCGTCTGGGTTATAATACCAGAGGCTATAATTTCTCTTCTTATATGAGCAGGTTCTCTGGCAGTAAGAATCATTCCTGTATAAGGGACAGCAAGCCTAATCAAACAAATCAACTTCTTAAAATCAGTATCAGATACTTTATATGTTGTTCTTTGCACAAAAGGGGTGTTAGCTGCCGGCTCAAGACGTGGAAAAGATATAGTATGAGGACCTATCCCAAATTTTTTTTCCAGTTCTCTAGCATGATATAAAAGCCCCATTAACTCAAATCTCCAATCATAAAGGCCAAAAAGAACTCCCAGGGCCACATCATCCACTCCTGCTTCTAACGCTCTATGATGACAATAAAGTCTCCATTGATAGTTATGTTTAACTGTGTTTTTAGGGTGTAATTTAGCATAAGTATCATGATGGTAAGTTTCCTGAAAAACCTGGTATGTACCTATTCCAACTTCTTTGAGCATTTTAAGCTCTTCAATGGACATAGGAGCAGCATTTACATTAACTCTACGTATCTGCCCTATTCCTTTTCTGGTCTTTACTTTTACGGAATAAATTGCTTCTATTGTATCTTTAATATATTCTGATCCTGTGTTTGGATGTTCTCCATAAACTACAATTAGCCTTTTATGTCCTATTTCTCCAGCCAATACTTCTACCTCTTGCTTTATTTCCTCTATTGTTAATTTTTTGCGTTTAATAACTTTGTTGTCCTTCCTAAAACCACAATACACACAGTTATTAACACAAAGGTTCCCACAATAAAGAGGAGCAAAAGTTACAATCCTATTATCGTAAACTTTTTTCTTTATTTCTTTGGCGATAGCAAACATCTCTTCCCAAAGTTCTGGATCTTTTACATTAATTAATACAGCTAATTCTTCTGGTTCAAGGGTCTCAATAGAAAGTGCTTTATTTAAAATTTCCCTTACCCTCATAGGATCCGGGTTTGTAGCTTTTTTAATCTTTTCCCAGATCTCAATATCATTAATAAAGTCCTGTTTACCCTCTAAATATTTTTCTATCTCATCTATTTTTATTATCTTATTAACAAAAGTATTAGTATCTACATTTTCATAAATTAAAGACATATTTATCCTCCTACTTTTTTATAATTTCTTTTATTTTTTTCAATCCAGCAAATCCTGGAGTTGTAAGTTCTTTAAAATTTACTATTTTTTCTATCTCTTCTTTAGTAAAATATCCTTTATCTAAAATAACTTCTTCTACCTTTTTACACTTTCTAATAGATTCTTTATAAATTTCAGAACTTAAATCATAACCTAAATAGGGAGAAAAGGCTGTTATTATACAAGCACTATTTTCTAATAACTCTTTACACCTCTTTCTGTTAGCTATAATACCAGCTACGCATTTTTTTCTAAAAATTTTACAACAATTTTTAAGAAGTTTTAAGCTAGTGATAAGTTCATGAGAAACTAAAGGTAAAAAAGGATTCAATTCTAAGTTGCCCAAACTACAAGCAAAACTTACCGCCTGATCTAAAGCCATAACTTTTATCCCCACCTGAATAACCATCTCAGGAATAACTGGATTTATCTTCCCAGGCATAATGGAAGAGCCTGCCTGTAAAGAAGGGAGTTCTAGCTCTCCAATACCCGCCATAGGACCAGAAGATAAAAAACGAAGATCAGAAGCTATTTTTATTAAATTAGTTGCCAAATTTTTTAAAAAACCAGAAACTTCTACCAAAGTATCCACATTTTGCGTTGCCTCAAACAAATTTTCGGCTTTAGCCACAGGAAGCCCCGTAATTTCACGTAATTTTTCTATCGCTATTTCTATAAACTCCAGGGGACAATTTAACCCAGTACCTACAGCGGTAGCTCCAAGGTTTACCTGCCTAACCCTTTCTCCTGCTTTATGTAGTCTCCACCAATCTCTATTTAAAGCTTCAGCCCAAGCAGAAAACTCCTGTCCTAAAGTAACTGGACAGGCATCTTGCATTTCAGTCCTTCCTACCTTTAAAAGATCTGCATATTCCTTTTCCTTTTTCTGAAATTCACCCTGAAGAAGGGCTACTTCTTGCGTAAGATCTTTCAAAAGTTTTAAAATGGCTATTTTTATACTGGTAGGAAAAACATCGTTGGTAGATTGATGAAGATTAATATCTTCTAAAGGATGAATCTTGCTATATTCTCCCTTAGCAAGCCCAAGGAGTTCCAGAGCACGATTGGCTATAACTTCATTAATATTTATATTAAAAGAAGTTCCAGCTCCACCTGCCAAAGGGTTAACTACTATTTGATTATAAAATTTCCCTTCAGCTAATTCCTCACAAGCCTGTAAAATCGCTTTAACCTTCTTGCCTTTTAAAAAACCAAGCTTCTCATTGGTCAGAACACAAGCTTTTTTTACTAAAGCCATAGCCCAAACAAGCTCTCTATGAATCCTATCCTTAGAAAGAGGAAAATTTTCTAAAGCCCGTAAAGTATGAATTCCATAATAAACTTGCGGGGAAAGAGTCCTTTCTCCTAAAAAATCTTTTTCCCTTCTATTGTTCAAAATTTTGCTCCTTTTCAGTAATAAGTATACTTTTTACCGAAACTCCCTTTAGGTGCCCCAACTTACCAGCAAGAGAACCAATCCTGTCAGTATCTCCCTCTACAATAAGAGCTATAACACCCAAATCTTTTTGCTTAAAATGAAGCCCCATCCTTCCCAGGATAATTTCTGCATGTTCAGAAAGGATACTATTGATTAGGGAAACCTTTTTCCCTTTCTTAGATATGATAATACCAATGATGCCTACTTTCTGCTTCATAATTCCCCTCAACTTCAGGAATTACCCCTTAGTTTCAGGTTTTTTATAATATAAAAATCTGACCTTATCTCCTCAGGAAAAATCAAATTTCTACTTTTAAAATCACCCCTCGGAGAAAGGATTTATTTTACAACTTTATACCCTCTGTTGATAGTGGGTATGAAGCAAAGTCTCACTTATTTCACTTAAAGGATGATGAGCAAATTTTAAATAAAACTGTTTTATAGCAGGATTTTCATCACTAACTGCTAATTTAAATTCTTTTCTTACTACTATATCATCCTTATATAAGCCTGATTGTCTTGCTTTAATAAGCTCAAGTTTTTCTTTACCTATAGAACTTTCAAAAAAATTTTCTCTAACTACCTCGAGTCTTTTAGGTGAACAGGAAAAATTGGGAAAACCAATAGTAAAAACAACAGAAATAGCCCCTAAAGCCTTCAAAAAATATCTTCTAGTTATCTCTTTCATTCTTTTTTACCTCCTTCTGTTTTAACAATTTTAGGCTTTAGCCAATTTATAAAGTATCTTCTGCATAAAGCTCATCTCCATAGGCTGTTTAGGTTGTCCACCTCCATTGATACATCCTCCAGGACAATTCATCACTTCTATAAAGTGATAAGGGCTCTTACCTCTTAAAACATCTTCCACTACAGGTGTTAAATGTGCTCCGTTATGACCTATTCCATTAATCACACATACATTTATTTTTAATTCCTTAGCATTAAAAATTTTCTGATATTCTACTTTCAAAGGAATTGTTAAAGAAGCCCTTACTACCGGATTGGTAATCCCTCTTACATCCTGAAAATCCCAGGCAGCAGCTGAAGCGGCTGGAGATTGTCCTGATAGCACATGAAAAGCAAAACGTGCTGCAGCTTCCATCACTCCACCACTCGCTCCAAAAATAGTAGCCCCACCTGAATACCACATAAAATCTTTAGGCAGTCTATCTTCTGGTAAGCTCATTAAGTCTATGTTCAACTTCCTAAGCACTTCTGCCAGATCCCTAGTAGTCAAAACAGCATCCACATCTCTTATAGCTTCATCCCCATAATATTTACCAACTGAATTAAATTCAGGACGATGAGATTCAAAAATTTTGGCAGTACAAGGCATGACTCCTACAGTATACATCTTTTGAGGAGACACTTGCCATACATCCTTGGCTCCATAAGTTTTAGCTGTTGCTCCAGCCATTTGTTGAGGAGACTTACAACTGGAAATATTGTTTAACAGTTGAGGATAGTTAAGTTCTGCATATCTTACCCAGGCAGGGCAACAGGAAGTAAACTGAGGTAAAGGCTTATGTTTAAATTCCTCTACATTAAGAACTATTTTTTCATCCCATAAATATAAAGGAACTTCCTTTAAGCCAGCATGAGCAGCTAGCCTAGCTACAAGCTCTGTTCCTTCTTCTAAAATGGTTTGGTCAGCAGCAAAATTATTGTCATAGACTTCAAAACCTGCCTTTTTTAAAGCTGCCCAAAGTTTGCCCACAGTCAAAGTACCAGGTTTAGCGCCAAACTCTTCTGCTATAGCTACCCTTACTGCAGGAGCTATAATAGCCACAACCTTTGTCTCTTTGTCTTTAAGTTTATTTACCACTTCCTCTACAAAACTCATCTGCTCAATAGCATCAAAAGGACAGTTCATTAAACATTGGCCACAAACCACACATTTATCAAAATCTATAGAATGAGTCTCCCCAATTTCACCTTTTATAGCTCCTGCAGGACATACACTTCTACAAGTATCACATCCTTCACAAACCTCTTCATTTATTCTAATTATACCTCTTAACTCACCTTTTCTATAAGTCCCTACATTCTGAGATAAACCACCTTCAGATCTAAAAGTCTCAATTTTACTGGCCATAATTTTCCCTCCTTCTTATTTTTTTTACCCTCTGGGAGTATATTTAGTATGTAAAAGTTTATGAGACCTTTCTCTCAAAGGTTCTTTTAAAAATTCCTGATAAATAGCCTTAATTTCTGGATTTTCGTGACTTTTTCTTAGAGGCAATTTTTTATCTCGTTCATAAATACCTTGAATCCGATGTTCCCTTTCCTCCACAGTAGTAGGGATAGGCTGGCCACCACCACCAATGCATCCACCTGGACAAGCCATTACTTCTATAAAATGATAATCTCTAAGCTCTCCCGCCCTTATTTTATCCATTAATTCACGGGCAGCACCAAGAGAGTGAACAACCAAAACCTTTACCTTTAAGCCATTCATCTCAACTACCGCTTCCTTAGTATCCTGCATGCCTCTTACTTCTTCAAAATCAAGCTTGGACAACATTTTTCCTGTAACTACCTCATAAGCTGTTCTTAAAGCGGCTTCCATAACTCCACCTGTAGCTCCAAAAATCTGTGCCGCACCTGTTCCTTCTCCCATCAAGGGATCATAAGAAGAGTCAGGGAGGCTAGCAAAGTTTAGTCCGGCCTCTTTTATCATTCTAATGAGTTCTCTTGAGGTAAGCACCACGTCTACATCGCGAGAGATTTGAGAATTATTCCAGTACTTGGAAGCAGAAATCATCTCAGGACGAGCAGCTTCATATTTTTTAGCTGTACAGGGCATCACAGAAACCACAAAAATATCTTCTGGATTTAAACCTTTTTTCTCAGCATAATAAGTTTTCGCTACTGCCCCAAACATTTGCTGAGGAGACTTACAACTAGAAAGGTGGGGAATTAAGTCAGGATAAAACTCCTCTACAAACTTGATCCATCCAGGAGAACAAGAGGTAAACTGAGGAAGAACTCCACCATTATTAATTCGATGTATTAACTCATAACCCTCTTCCATAATAGTAAGATCTGCGGCCCAGTTGGTATCAAATACAGCATCAAATCCAAGCATCTTTAAAGCTGTAACCATCTTCCCTGTAATATCTGTACCACAAGAAAGACCAAAAGCCTCTCCTATAGTAACATGAGTAGCAGGTGCAGTTTGAACCACTACATATTTTTGAGGATTATTAAGAGCTTGCCATACAAGTACTGTATCATCCTTTTCTACTATAGCCCCTGTAGGACACACCAAAGCACATTGTCCACAAGCAACACATTTAGTTTCAATAAGATTTTTCCCACCTATAGGCCTGACTATGGCCTCAAATCCATTACCATGAAGCTCTAATACATCTACAGTCTGCAATTTCTTACATGCTGTTATACAACGCTGACAGAGTACACACTTATTGGGATTTCTTATAAGGGATGGAGAAGACATATCAATTTCAAAATCTTTTTTATCTCCTTTTGTTCTTATTTCTCTTACATTAAGCTCAGCACATATTTTTTGTAACTCACAATTTCCATTTTTAGGACAAATAGTACAATCAAGATGATGGTCACTTAATATAAGCTCTAGATTTAAACGTCTTGAATCTAAAACTCGCTTAGTATGGGTATAAACAACCATACCATTTTCTACTACTGTATTACAGGAAGAAACTAAATCCTTTTTACCCTCCACTTCGACTACACAAACCCTACAGGCACCTACATCATGCTTTATGTGTTTTAATCCCACATGCTCCATATAACAAAGGGTTGGAATCTTTATGCCTACTTTTTTAGCAGCATTTAAAATAGTAGTTCCTTCTGGTACGCTAACATTAATACCATCAATAATTAATTTAACTTTTTGCATTGCCATACCTCCAACAAATTACTTAATTAAGAAGAAATTATCTTTTCCCATCCAGGATGACCTGGGATGGATGAACTGCATTCTCCTTCCCTATGAGCAATAAAATCTTCTTCACAATAATTTAAGGCATACTGCACTGATTTACCTGCTAATTTTCCCAAATCACACTTACTGGAACAACCAATATCTTCGGCTAACAACTTTAATAAATCGACCTCTGTCTCATTCAAATTTTTCTCCAAGTATTTCTTAAAAAATTCCTGTAATCTCTTTGTTCCTATCCTGCAGGGAATACATTGAGCACAAGAATTCTTCTGAACAAAATGAAGAAAAGAATCTATAACTTCGACCATGCATTTAGCTTCATTCCAAAAAATTTTATCTACAGAACCAATTCCTGCCAAAATACGAGCAAGTTCTTTCCAATCAGTAAAATCCTTCAGTTCAAGATTTATAGGTCCTAAAGATTTTATCTTCTCAGTAAATTCAGTAGCCACCTGAGCAAACTTCAACCCTTCAGCTCCAGAAATCCACTCCAATCTTAATCGTTCTTTAGAAATACCCAGTATGTTTAAAAATCTTTGCAAAAGATTAAATCTACGATGAGCATAATAGTTTCCATAACGATAATGACAGTCTCCAGGATGACATCCTCCAATAAGGACTCCATCTGCTCCATAAAAAAAAGCTTGAAACACAAACTCAGGCTCTACCCTCCCTGAACAAGGCAACCTGATGAGAGTAACATTGGTTGGATAGGGAACTCGCAAAGATCCCGCTAAATCTGCCCCTGCATAGGTACACCAATTACAGGCAAAAACTATTATCTTTGGCTTAAAGTCTTCTGCCATCTCTTACCCCCTGATAGCTTTTAAGGCGTTAAAAAACTTTACCCCAACCTCTTTTGTGGCACTTTTTTTAAAATAATATGCTTACATTTTATAAAAGTCAAAATTTTTTATTTTTTATTTGCTATTTTTTTCAAAAAAAATTTTTTCTCCAAATAATTCTAACCTATTAGCAAAATTTGCCCCCAAAAGTTAACCCTGAAAATCTAAACAAAAGGGGATTAATCAGAATTACTTTATTTCTATAACAATAGGAAAATATTAGTATTTTTTAAAATGTTAATGGCCAATTAAAATGAGCCCTAATCGGACAATAATTTTGAGCCACTTCTAGAGTGCAACAGATGGCAAAAGGCCATATCCTTCTAATTGT
>NZ_JBSRHE010000013.1:0-65746 GCF_055126295.1 Desulfonauticus sp.
TTTCATACGAATGAGCTTTTCATCTATTACCTGCAGGGCACCATCAGCAGTCTGGATAAGGGAGATGGCATCATTGGCATTACGAATACCCTGGTTCAAAGAAGCAATATCTGCTCGCATAAGCTCACGAATCGCCAGCCCAGCAGCGTCATCCGCAGCTGTACCTACCCTAAGACCAGAAGAAAGCCTTCTGGTAGAAACCCCCAGCCTGCCATAGGCAGTGGAGAGGTTTCTGGCAGCATTCATTGCCATTAAGTTGTGATTAACGACCAAAGACATTTTTTCCTCCTTAAATGACTTTGGTTAAATTTATTCAAAAATAATACCAAAAATGTCCCTTAAGTTTTTAGCCAAAAAGACGATAAAAAGAATGAACCTAAAAAGGAGTAGAGCCATGCGCATAGAAGGAATTAGTTCTCAAACAAAAATGAACATCTCTAACTTAGAGGAGCATAAAGTAAAAAACAGAGAGCAAACTCAAAAACTAGAACTAAAAGACTTGAGCAAACTCAAAGATTTAACTCAATCCCTCAACCAATACCTGGAAGCGCAGGAAATCCCTCTCAAGTTTAGAGTGCAAAACGAACAAAAGGTAGTGCAGGTAAACCTGATTGATACCAAAGAAAACAAGGTTATTCAAAAAATTCCCCCGGATGAAGTGCTCAACATTGCCAGGCACATTGAAGATACTATTGGAGTATTTGTGAGAAAAAGTTTTTAGGGAAGCCAGCAATTACTGACTTCCCTAAAAAGCATATAAACAGAAGGTAATTTAGGGACTACCGCTTAATTTGGATTAACACACTTAACATATTATCCGTAGTAGTAATAGTTTTACTATTGGCCTGAAAACCCTTTTCCACAGTTATCATCTTAACAAACTCAGTGGCCAAATCCACATTGGACTGCTCTAAAGAGTTGGAAGCAATGGTACCTTTGCCTCCAGTTCCAGCCAGGCCAGTTAAAGGTGGTCCAGACTGCCTGGTCTCAGCAAAAAGATTGCCACCCTCTCTTCTAAGGCCATAGCGATTGTTAAAGTCAGCCAAAGTCAACGCATATAATTCTAAAATCTGTCCATTGGAATATCTACCTGTAATAACTCCATCCCTGTCCACAGTAATGTTTTGTAAAAAACCAGCAGTATAACCATCCTGAGACTGGTAAATGGTAGTAGAGCCAGTACTGTAGTTGGTCACAGACAGGGCACTGCGCTCAGCATCATTAAAAGAATCTAAATTAGTTATGGTAGTGCCAATATCAGAAGCTTGATCTGAAGAACCTGTCCATCCAGGACCAATTCCATTATCAGTAAAGTCTCTATTTCTTAATCCAAAATTAAGCTCTATATTTAAGGCGTTAGTGTCTGAAGTATAGTCAGCATTGGTATTACCTAAAAAATTAGGAGTAAAAATGGGATAACCATTTTGAGAAAAGGCTGCTGGTTCCCATGTTTCTAAATCATTATAATCATATCCTGCTGGAGGAGTCCCATTAATAGTAAAAGCAGTCATATCAGCTAATTCTCCAGCTGAATTAAAGGTAAGGGTACCAATCATTAACACCCCTCTTTTAGTATCTCCTGAACTCCAGAAACTCCTGTTGTCTTCATTGGGATTTACTGCCACCATGTATTCCCAATATCTCTCTCCGCCTGTATTGGTTATATTGTCTTCCACTGGGTCAAAATAAACAGTAAGGTCATGGGAAGTTCCGTTTTCATCATATACCCTGATAGTACTTTGATAGGCATAGGCTGTATCTCCTAAAGGAGTATCCTGAGTTGCATCCCACTGATCAAACATGGCAAAAAAAGGATCCGTAGTACTAGTAGAATTATCTTCACTCCTGGAGTCCAGGTTCACCACCATGGAAACAGTTGTTGTTTCCTGAGGAGGAGATTGAAAGTTTTCCAGACGAATATCAGTAGGCGTTCCTACAGTTCTAACTCCTGGGGATTCTTGAGCGGTAGTAGTTGAAGTGGCTACTTGAGTTTCATCTTCTTGTTGAACTACCCATCCCTGCACTACATAACCATGTGGGTCTACCAGATATCCATCTTCATCAAAGCGAAAGTTTCCTGCCCTGGTATAGTATTCAACCTCTTCTCCCTTGGGGGAAACAATAAAAAAACCATTGCCCCCAATAGCCAGATCAGTGGATTCTGAGGTGGTTTCTAAGGAGCCTTGAGAAAAGTCTCCGTAAATGGCGCCTACAGCAGCGCCTCTACCCACCTGCCCCACGCCATTGGCTACAGTAATTTCCTGGCTTAGGGCATCCTCAAAGTAAATACGAGAAGCTTTAAAGCCCACCGTACTTACATTGGCAATATTATTGCCCACAACACTCATGCCTTCACCGTGGACCTTAAGTCCACTGGTACCTGAATATAAAGATGCTGAAAGTCCCATATATTACCTCCTATAAAAAACCAGGGTTAATTTTCTGAAACTATTTCCTTTACATTGTTAAAATCAATAACCCTACCATCTTCAAGCCTTAGTAAAGTTCCACTACCTGTATTTTGTATCCCTGAAACTTTACCACTTACTTCTGTATCCACTAAAACAGGATTTCCATTTACGCCTTCAGCCGCAAAAGTTACACTATAAACTCCATTGGCAGCTTCCTTACCTGTAAAGTCCTTGCCATCCCAGGTAAATTGATATTCTCCAGGCTGCCTGGAACCAAGGCTCGTAGAATAGATAATGTTTCCAAAGCTATCAAAAATATTTACATAAACCTCTTTAGCTGTATCTTCCAGACTATAGTAAATCTTGGAAATACTTTCTTCTTCTTTACTTAAGGTATCTCCTGCAGCTACTACTTCTTTACCAATAAAGCCTACAGCCCCAAGCATTCTATCCTGTTGATTTAAGGAGACCAGATTATTTATGCCTTCAGCAATGTTATTCATTTGCTCCAAACTGGAAAATTGCGCTAACTGGGCAATAAACTCTTTATCATCCATGGGGTTTAAAGGGTCTTGATTTTCTAACTGCGTAACTAAAAGTCTTAAAAAAGCGTCCTTATCCAGGGCACTATTGTTGCCAGTGGCTTTGTAGTTGGCAGCTTCTAATTCCCTTTCGTATTGCCCCAATAAACTACTTACCTGACTCATATCCCTGCTCCTTTAGGCAAAAAGACTAAGCTTGTTGTTTAAACCAGAAGGTTCTTCCAGGTTCTTAGCCTGAATTTCCTGGCCAGAAGAGAAGAAATATCTCAGCCTGGCCAGGCCTATACTGGTCTCAAAGTTTTTTTGTTGTTCAAAGTTATGATTTGTAAACTGCTGACCGTGTTCAAAACTGGCAAAATTTTCCTGCTCCAGTTGGGTCTTTACCTCCATCTTTTGCACCCTAAAACCTTCTTGCTCCAGATGAGCTTTCAAACTATGCAAATTATGCTGTAAAACCTGTCCCACTTCCTCATTATTGCTTTTAAGTAGCAAACTCACTTCCCCTTTATTCATCTGCAAAACCATTCCCACCTTTCCCAGGTCAGGAGGATTCAAACGCAAAACCATTCTCGTATTGTTCTTACTTATATTTTGCCAGACTGCTTGCTCCACCTGATTCCAGACCTGTCTGGAAATTTTATTATTAACACTTAATTTATCTACCAAACTGTCTTTTAGGTTAACATTGGAGTTTACCAATTCCACTTTAGAAAATTCCAGCTTTCCCTTATCTTTATCTTCACCTTTATATTCCAGAATTTTTTTATTTTTTTTAGTTTCAGTTAAATCTTTTTGATTTTCCTCACCTTTAGAATTAAATTCATTATCCTTTTTACTTTCACTTACTTCAGCTGCACCTTTAGTTTTAGCTTTTACATCTTGCTTTTCCAGGTTCAAATTTTTAGTTTTAGTATCATTTTCTTCCATGCCTTTTACTTTGCCCTCTTCTGTTTTAGCTTTAATAAAACTTTCACTTTTTTGGCTAACAGGCTTATCTTTGGCTTCTAGCAAAGCTAAAATATTTTTTAACATACTTTTCTGTTCTGCGCTTAACCCTTCCCAATCTGGATTTGCCTTTAAAAGCTTACCTGCTTCCTCACTTAAGCTTAAAAGTAAGTTTTTAAGTGCAGAAACAGAGTTTTCTCCTACAAAATTGGCTACCTTTTTAACTTCAAAGTGTCCTCCAGCAATCTTACTCAAGGCTTTAAGTTCTTTCAGGTTGAGCTCTACCTTGCTATCTTCAGGCAAACTATCTATTTGCTTCAATACCTTCTGGAAAAAGTGCTCCAGCTTTGTCTGTTTTTGGCTCAAAGAAGTGAGCAGATTTTCTGCTTCTTTAGGGGTAAATTTAATTTTTTGTAAAAAAGTTAAAAGCTCTTGTTTTTCAGAGGTGGACAACTTTAACTGGGGCAAAATCTTAGAAGGCATCCACAAGTTTAGTCCCAGTAAAAGTTCCTTCCAGGTAAGTTCCTGCTTCTCCACTTTTTTCTTTAAAAGAGAAATTTTTTCTTTGCTTACTCCCTTTTGTTGAAGCAAGCTTTCTACCTGGGAAAATTCTTCCTCACTTATCTTATCTTCCAGCTTATCCTGGACCTGTTCCAATTTGCGAGCCAAAGAAGTCTTTGGCTGGATAGGTTTTCCAGTTTGACCAGTGGAAATTAAAGGATTTACCTTTGTCTCCTCTTGCTTTAAGAGAGACGCAAAATCACCCCTAACCAGATTATTTTTAACTTCTTCTGCAGGTAAGGCAAAAAACAAAGTAGGAAAAATTTGCATGGCCAATCTCCTTTAACCCCTAATTAATCAAGACCCATTCCAAAATGGATACAGTACAAAAACTTTTAACTACACCCTTAAAAATTGGAGACAAAGTTTTACCCACCAGATTAATCCTGGCTCCCATGGTGGGCTTAACTCATCTGGCTTTGCGCAAACTCATTCAGGAATACGGTGGTTGTGGGTTACTTTTTACAGAAATGTGCAGTGCTAGGGCCATACCCAGTGAAAACCCTCGTAATTCTCCCTATTTTAAATTTCTCCCAGAAGAACTTCCCTTTTTAACCTGCCAGATTGTAGGCAATAACCCTCAGGAAATGCTAGCAGCTGCCAAACGCATTGAAGAACTTGGTTTTTTTGGGGTGGATTTAAATTTTGGCTGTAGTGTTGCTAATATCTATAAAAAACAAAGCGGGGCCTACTTACTGGAAGAGCCCCTTTTGGCCAGTAAAATCATTTCCCTTCTCAAAAAACACTTAACCATTCCCCTAAGTGTAAAGTTTCGCTTGCCCCAGGAGGCAAGCACGGCCAAAGTTAAAGAACTTGCCCAATCCTTTGAACAAAGTGGAGCAGATTTTTTAATCTTCCATCCCAGAAAGTTTCCAGATCGTCGCAATAGACCCCCTCGCTGGGAATACATAGAAGTGGTGCAAGCCAGTGTAAGCATACCTGTTTTTGGCAATGGCAATGTGTTTAACCCAAAAGACTTAAAAAACATCCTGAAAACTGGTTGTGCAGGTGTAGCCTTAGGTAGAATTGCTGCTGCCAGGCCCTTTATTTTTGCTGAACTTTGCCACAACTTTACTCCCACTAAAAAGACCTACCTGGAAGTAGCGCAAAAGATGCTCACCTATTTGCAAAATTTTTTTGAACCAGTACGGGCTTTAAGGCTCTTTTACAAATGGACAACTTACTTTTGCGCCAACTTTGACTTTGGCTTATCCCTTTATTCCCAGCTAAAAAAAGCTAACTCTTTAGAGGAAATAGAAAAAATACTACCCCACATCCTTACTCTAAATCCCCTGACTTCTCCCAATCTTCTGCTGCTGGGAAATTAATTAGAAAAACTTTTTTTCACTTTTTGTACCCAGAGCGACCCAGAAGTTAATCTTTGTGCAAAATTTTTTTAAACCCAAAAAGTCTAAAACTTCACAAGCCTGAACATTCTCTTTTAAGCTCAATGACTCACTTTTTTACCTTTAAAACACTTCATTTTTTTCTTGGCAAAGGTTAGAGTTTGTGCTATTTTTAACAAGCGTTTTTAAAAAGCAAAAAAAATGAGGAGGTTGTTCCATGGCTGTTTATGTTTACGGGCACAAGAATCCTGATACAGACTCTGTCTGTGCAGCTATTGCTGTTGCTGATCTTAAGAGCAAGTTGGGTGTAGAGGCTAAGCCTGCAATGCAAGGCGAGCTCAATCCTGAAAGTAAGTTTGTTTTGGAAAAATTTGGTGTAGACGCTCCTGAAATCATTTCTTCTGCCAAAGATAAGCAACTTATCTTGGTTGACCACTCTGACCTGGCTCAGAGTTTGGACGATTTGGCTGAAGGTGAAATCTTGGGTATTGTAGATCACCACAAATTAGGTGATGTAACTACTCCCAATCCTTTAGAATGCTGGATCTGGCCTGTTGGTTGTACCTGTACTGTGATTAAGTATATGTACGACTTTTTTGGCGTAGAAATTCCCAAAAATATTGCTGGAATCATGCTCTGCGCCATTTTAAGTGATACTGTTATCTTTAAATCTGCTACCTGCACTGAAAAAGACAAAGAAGCTGCTGAAGCTCTGGCTAAAATTGCAGGTGTAGATGACCTGAAAGCCTTAGGCATGGAAATGTTTAAGGTCAAATCTGCTGTAGAAGGCACTCCCATTAGAGACCTTCTTTTCCGTGACTATAAAGATTTTGACATGAGTGGCAACAAAGTGGGTATTGGTCAGCTAGAAGTAGTGGACCTTTCCATTTTAGATCCTGTAAAAGACGCTCTTTATGAAGAAATGAAAAAGGTTAAAGAAGAAAAAGGTAATCATTCTGTTTTCTTGATGTTAACAGACATTATGAAAGAAGGTACTGAGCTTCTCATCGTTTCTGATGATCCTTCTGTAGTAGAAAAGGCTTTTGGCAAGGCTCCTGAAGGTCGCTCTGTTTGGTTGGATGGAGTTATGAGCCGTAAGAAACAGGTTGTTCCCAATTTTGAAAAGGCCTTTGCTGGCTAAAAACAAATAATTGCTGCTAAAAAAAGCCCTCCTTTAATGAGGAGGGCTTTTTTTATGTCTAATTGTCTAGACTTTAGGCACAAATTGCAAAGCTTCTTTAATTTTCTCTTCTGGATACAAATAGTCCTGCAGTTTTCCGGCTAAAAAGTCATCATAGGCCTTTAGGTCAAAGTGCCCATGTCCACTAAAACAAAAGACTATACTTTTTTCTTCGCCTCTTTCCTTACACTTTAAAGCTTCGTCTATAGCAGCCCGAATGGCATGACTGGTCTCTGGAGCTGGAATAACTCCTTCAGTCTGGGCAAAAAGATGGGCAGCCTCAAAGCACTTGGTCTGAGGATAGGCTACTGGTGTAACCAACTTTTTATGTACCAAATGGCTAACAATAGGAGCATCTCCATGATAACGCAAACCTCCGGCATGAATTCCAGGTGGCTCATACTTATGTCCCAGAGTATGCATTAAAAGCAAAGGAGTAAGTCCCACTGTATCTCCAAAATCATAGGTATAAACTCCTTTGGTTAAAGTGGGACAAGAAGCTGGCTCTACTGCTATGAGCTTGTATTCCTTTTCTCCTCGAAGCATCTCGCCTGCAAAGGGAGCTACAAAACCACCAAAATTACTGCCTCCACCCACACAACCAATTAAAATATCAGGTTTTTCTTCAATCAACTGCAGTTGCTTAGCCGTTTCCAGCCCAATAATACTCTGGTGCAAAATTACATGATTAAGCACACTGCCCAGGGCATAATTAGTGTCCTCATTAGTAGCAGCATCTTCGACAGCTTCAGAGATGGCAATACCCAGGCTACCGTTAGTTTCAGGATTTTCTGCTAAAATACGCTTCCCAGCTTCTGTACGGGAAGAAGGAGACGCAAAAACTTCTCCTCCCCAGATTTGCATTAAAGACTTGCGAAAGGGTTTTTGTTCAAAACTGATTTTCACCATATACACAGTACATTTAAGGCCAAAAAAATTACAGGCCAAAGACAAGGCACTACCCCACTGGCCTGCACCTGTTTCTGTCGCCAATCTGGTTATGCCTGCCTGCTTATTATAATAAGCCTGAGCTATGGCTGTATTGGGCTTGTGACTTCCAGCTGGGCTTACACTTTCGTCCTTGTAGTAAATTCTGGCTGGAGTTTTTAAATACTTTTCCAGATTTCTAGCCCTTTTTAAAGGAGTTGGGCGCCAAAGTTGATAAATATTTAATACTTCCTCTGGAATCTCTATCCATGGCTCTTTACTCATTTCCTGCTCAATTAAAGCCTTGGGAAAAATTGGGGCCAGGTCCTTCTCTTCCACTGGCTTTTTAGTAACTGGATGTAGAGGTGGAGCCATTTCCTCTCCAATTTCAGCCAGCAAGTTGTACCAGGCTCTGGGCAAATCCTTACTACCCAAAATTATCTTGTTTTCCTCCATTCCAATGCCTCCCTTCTAGATTTAATTTTTTAAATTAAAATAGGGGAATAAGTATCACCAGTAAGGCACTTTCCCCCATCTTTAGTTACCACAAAGGTATTTTCCACTCCCACCATGCCAATTCCTCGCAGGCCATACTTGGGTTCCAGGGCAATCACCATATTTTCTTCTAAGGGATCAATTATTTTCCTGGCCAGAGGAGGATACTCATCTATAAAAAGTCCAATTCCATGCCCCAGAAAAGGAACTTTATTACCACCTAAGCCCATAAATCCTTCTTCTAAGCCTCTTTTTTGAGCCAGCTCCAGGGCTTGTACATATATTTCCTCTGGCAGTACGCCAGGCTTTAACTTTTCTCTGGCCATTTCCTGTATTTCTTCACAAAAACCTTGAGCTATATCCACTACTTTGGGCCTGGCCCATTCTTTGGGATAATAGATTTGAGTTTTATCCGTGTGATAGCCCTG
Organism: Desulfonauticus sp.; assembly: GCF_055126295.1. Taxonomy (NCBI): domain Bacteria; kingdom Pseudomonadati; phylum Thermodesulfobacteriota; class Desulfovibrionia; order Desulfovibrionales; family Desulfonauticaceae; genus Desulfonauticus; species Desulfonauticus sp. The sequence continues at coordinate 8,836 of NZ_JBSRHE010000013.1, forward strand.
AAAACAAAACCCCACATCCACACTAAGAACTTCATCTTTTTGCCAGATTTTTTCTAAAGAACCCATTTGAGGAGTAGCAGGGTGGACGCCTCGCAGACCTAAGGGCCCATTAAAGGAAGAGTTGTAATTACCACTATCACCTGCTGAAATATGCCCTAAAAAAATCTCCTCGCCAAAACCCTGCATGCGCATAAGCCCGGCATGGCCCAGTTCAAAAAACACTTCCCAGACCTTCTTAGCAATCTCGTACTCTGAAAAACCAGGCTTTATTCTGGCAGGTAAAAGTTCATACAGTCCCTTATGATGCCTGCTTCCTGCCCGTTGCAACCTTTCCAGTTCATATCCAGTTTTTACTGCCCTGGTTCTGGCCAGTAAGTAATCTGCAGCGACCAAAGTTTCTATTTTTACCTTGCTTTGAAATAATTCTGCCAGTTCCCAGGTCAAAAAGCGCTTTTCTACGCCTGCGACCTTTAAAGTATAGCCAAAATCTTTTAAAATCCCTTCCACCTGTCCATAAGAACGAAAGGCCAGAATATTCAAAACCGAGCTTTCCTTTAAGGCCCTTTCCAGCCCTTTTCTTACCATTAAAATGGGTTCTCCGGCCTGGGGAATAAAAAGCACTCCATTTACCCAGGTACCTGTAAAGTAGTAAATAAGGGTTCTAGAAAAAATAAAAATACCTTCACCGGCAAAATCCAACTCTTGCCAGAGCAATCTTAATCTCTGCAATCTTAAATTAACTTCTTCTCTAGGTAATTTTTCCATTTTAAACCTCTTATTCTAGTAAGGAATAATCCATTTTACGCCGTTTGGGCTCAAAGCCTGCCTGTTTAATTAAGCGCCTGAGCTCTTTTTCAGGCAAGCGAAAGGATACGCCAGTGGCTTTAACCACATTTTCTTCTATCATGGTGGAGCCAAAGTCATTGGCTCCCCAAAACAAGGCAACCTGTCCCACCTTTGGCCCTTGAGTTACCCAGGAAGCCTGAAGGTTGGGGATATTATCCAGAAATAACCTGCTTAAAGCCAAAAAACGCAAATATTCCACTGAAGAAACTTCTTCCACTTTAATCTGGGTGTTTCTGGGTTGAAAGGTCCAGGGGATAAAAGCAGTAAAGCCTCCTGTTTTATCCTGTAACTCTCTTAACTTATTTAAATGTTCAATCCTATCCTCAATACTCTCAACATGTCCAAACATCATGGTTGCTGTGGTTTTTAAACCCAGATTGTGAGCGGTTTCCATAACTTCCAGCCACTTAGCCGAAGAATACTTTCGGGGAGAAATCCGCTCTCTTACTCTATCCACTAAAATTTCTGCCCCCCCACCTGGAATGGAATCAAGGCCAGCAGCTATAAGTCTGCTGATTACTTCTTTCAGGGATAAATTTTCCTTTTCAGCCCAAAAAATAATCTCTGGAGGAGAAAAGCCATGCACTGCTACCTGGGGAAAGTTTTGTTTCAAAAATCTAAGCATCTTTTCATAAAAGGATAAATCCAAATCTGGATGCATTCCACCTTGCAGGAGAATCTGATATCCTCCCAAAGAGACGGTCTCTTCTACCTTTCTACCTAGCTCTTCAAAACTAAGGACATAACCACCTTGTTTTTCTGGAGCACAATAAAAAGCGCAAAACTTACAGCCAGAAACGCAAACATTGGTATAATTTATGTTGCGGTCCACTATATAAGTGACTATGGGCTCTGGGTGAAGTTTAAAGCGAAAGGCGTGCGCCCTTTGCCCCAAAAGAAAAAAGTCCTCTTCTGTCCATAATTCCAAAGCTTCCCTGGGGGTCAGTCTAGACATCTTCTCTCCTTTGCTTTAGCTTTAGAAGAGGTGGTTAATGGATTCCAGCCGCCAAGTAAAGGCTAAGAAAATCTAAAAGGAGAACAGACTGTTGGAAGAAATAGCTTTTGAGTGTCAACGCTGTGGACAATGTTGTGAAGGAAAGGGAGGCATTGTTGTAACCTTAGAAGAGCAAGAGAAAATAGCTGCTTTTCTTGAACTTTCCCTGGAAGAATTTCAACATTCCTGTATCCACAAAGTACAAGATAAAGCCCACCTTAAAGTCAAAAACAACTTTTGCCTCTTCTTTGCTCCTAAAAAGGGCTGTCTCATTCATCCTGTAAAACCCAAAGTGTGTGCAGCCTGGCCCTATTTTCGGGGCAATCTAGTAGATGAATCTGCCTTTTCCCTGGCCAAAGAATATTGCCCGGGCATAAATCCCCAGATATCCTTTGCAGAATTTAAAAAAATTGGCCTTTACTATTTGCAAAAAAACAATTTAATCTGCCAAGAAAAAGATGGTCCTACTGCTTTAAAGGTAGCTGACTTATTAAACAATGAAGGCTGAAAACTATTTTTCTCTTTTGGGTCTAAAACCTGGAGCAAGTCTTAAAGAGATAAAACTTGCCTATCGTAAGCTTGCTTTTCGCTATCATCCAGACCTAAACCCTCAGGACCCCTTGGCTACAGTTAAGTTCCAGCAACTAAATCAGGCCTATGTGTACTTAAAAAACAATTACCACCTCTATACCCAGCAGACTAAAACCCAAACTCAGCAAACTCAAACTCAGCACAAAACCAAGGCCCAAAACTTCCAGCAATCCACTCAAGCCAATTACCAAAGTGGAAAATATAGAGAAAAATTTTATACCACCCAGGAAGAAATTCTAAAGGATATCTTGAACGACCCCTTTGCTCGCAAGGTATTTGAAGACATTTTTCGCAAGGTAGAAGCACAAAAGCAGCCTCACTTTTCTTTAGCCACTCTTTTTAACTGGCAAAAGCTAAAAGAATTAAGTTCCTTTTGGCTAAAAAAACAGCTGGATTCAGAAGAAGAGCTCAACTTAAGCGTAAGTGAGCTAAAACCAGGCAGTAAGGTAAAAATCAACATTCACAACAAACTAAAAGAGAAAAAGGTCATTGAAATTACCATCCCTCCCAACTATGTTCCAGGTCAAAAAATAAGACTTAAGGGCCTGGGAAGAAAGCTGGGAAAATGGCAAGGAGACCTCTATCTAAAACTCTATCCAAGGGAAAATAATGCGCTTAAATAAATTCATTGCCCATACAGGTTATACCTCCAGGCGAAAAGCTGATGAACTCATCTTTGCTGGAGAAGTAAAAGTAAACAATCAAATAGTTACTGAACCCTATTTACAGGTAGACCCCAAAAGGGACAAAGTCAGCATAAAGGGAAAACTCCTTTCCTACTCTGAGGAAAATATTTATTTAATGTTAAATAAACCCATTGAAGTCATCACTTCAGCCAAAGATGAAAAGGGACGAAAATGCGTCTTAGACCTTTTACCTGAGCATCTTAAAAAGCAACGCCCCTTTCCTGTGGGGCGGCTGGACTACTTTTCTGAAGGCTTGTTACTTTTGACCACAGATGGAGAGCTTTGCTATCGCCTAACTCACCCCAAATACAAGATACCTAAAACCTATGTGGTAAAAGTAAGAGGCGAAAATATTGCTGAAAAAATTAAAATAATGCAAAAGGGAATGACCTTAAAAGAAGGAGAAAAGGTCCTACCCGCGCAAGTAAAGGTCCTAAAAACAGCAAACACTCACTGGGAAATAGAACTGACCATAACCCAGGGGTTAAATAGACAGATTCGCAGAATGTGTAGAGACCTGGACTTAACAGTTCTAAAACTGGTTAGAATCCAATTGGGCCCACTTCACCTAGGCAACCTGGCCAGGGGAAAATTTAAACACCTGACCACCCCAGAAAAAAAACTTCTCCTCAAAGCAGTGGGCTTGATTTAGCCCTTTCAAAAAGCAAATATAACAATAAATAAAATCTATATTTATTCACAACCAATTTCTCATTTACAACTTACAACACAATAAAATTTAAAAATATAATTTAATTAAACCCAAAAACTATTCATCTATAACCAAAAGCTTACTTCTTCCTACATTTAAAATTTTAACTCTAATATCATATACCTCTTTTATAATCTTATCTTCAATAGAACTTAAATCACCTTTAGCATATATTTTACCTTGTTTCATAAAAACAAAGTAGTCTGCAAATTTAAAGGCTAAGTTTAAATCATGCAAAACTATGATAGTTATAATACCCAATTCTGAAGTAATTTTTTTTAAGACTTTTAATATTTCTATTTGATTTTTGGGGTCAAGATGATTTATTGGTTCATCAAGAAGCAAAATCTTTGGTTGCTGAGCCAGTGCCCTGGCAATAAGCACCTTTTGCAATTCACCACCACTTAATTCACCTACATTTCTAAACGAAAAATATTTTAAACCAAATATATAAATTATATTTTCTACTAATTTTAAATCTTCTTGTCTTGGTTCAAAAATGATATAAGGCTTTCTACCCAACAAAATAGTCTCAAAAACAGTACTAGAAGCTGATGTACTGTTTTTTTGAGGTAAATAAGCAATATTTTTAGCTAACTTTTTTCTTGATAGATTTTGAACATCTTCTTTTTTGATATAAATTACTCCCTCCTTAGGTTTTATAATTTTATCTATAGTTTTTAACAAAGTAGATTTTCCAGAACCATTTGGTCCTAAAATAGCATACACATTACCTTTATTAAAACGCAAACTTATATTTTTAATAGATAGCTTATTCCCATATCCAGCACATATATTACTTATTTCAAGCATTTAGAACCTTCTCCTTTTTATTAAAAGGTAAAAAAACATTGGGGCGCCTGCAAAAGAAGTTATTATTCCAACGGGTAAAACTACTGGAGATAAAATAGTTCTGGCAATAAAATCGGAAAGACAGAGTAAAAATGCTCCCATAAGGGCTGAATAAGGGATTAAAAACCTACAGTCATCACCTATCAAAAATCTTATAATATGAGGAGATATTAAACCTACAAACCCAATTATTCCTAAAAAAGAAATACATACTGAAACAACTAATGCACTCAAAAACATACTTATAAGTCGTAAGATTTTTATATTAACTCCCAAGCTTTTAGCAACTTCATCTCCCCAAAACAAAACATTAAAGTTCCACCTATTAAGATAAAAATAGGTTATACCTACCAAAAAAGTAATAAAAATAATTTTATTTTCCAACCACCCTGCCTTTCCTATATCTCCAAAAGTCCAAAAAACAGTAGCTGCAACCTGAAAATCATCAGCAAAATATTGCAAAAACATGGTAGCAGAACCAAAAAGGCTACTCAAAGCAACCCCAGCTAAAACAATTGACTCGGGAGAAGCTCCCTTGAAACAGGATAAAAATAAAATAATGGCAATGCTGGTTAAAGCTCCTAAAAAGGCAAAAATAACCACTGGATAGTTATTAAATATAGTTACAGCTTCAGAGCCAAAAGAGTGCGACTTACCTGCCCCAAGCACAATAATGGCAAAAGCTGCTCCAAAAGCTGCTCCATGAGACACTCCCAAAGTAAAAGGAGAGGCTAAAGGATTTTTAAGTATCTTTTGCATTACAGCTCCAGAGACTCCTAGAGCTGCCCCGGTTAAAATCCCTCCAATAGCTCTAGTTATCCTTATATTCCAAAGAACATATGAATATTCTGAATTTCTTAAAAGGGCATTAATAACCTCTTCTAAACTCATTTTTATAGAACCAAAGGCTATAGAGATAAAAAAAATAGCTATTAATAAAAGAATCAAAAAAAAACCCAATATTATTTTTAAATTTATTTTTTGTGTATACTCTTTAATCAAAGAACTATTGTATAAAATCTGCTTACTATTCAAAATGGACACGTTCAAATCCCCTATAAGTTTTTTTCAAATCAGAAAAAACATCTCTACCTACAAACTTACAAAATATTTCTCTTGCTTTTTGTTCTGGCTCTACATCTAGAAATCTCTCTGGATAAATAACCTTACCTATAAAATAAGCATTTGCTAAAAGCGTTTCAAAGTTTGTCCTATAAAAATTATATGGAAATAAAGAATAAACTTTCTTATATTGAACTGCTTTTAATTTTTGATAAAAAGGCCTATTTTTTACATAATCCTTTTGAATAATCGGCATTCCTGCTGCATCCAAAAACAAATATTCCGGATTCCACAACAAAATTTTTTCTTTATCCAGAAAAACATGGCCTTTGATTTTTGTTTCATCAACTACATTATGAGCATTTATCCATTGCAAAGGAGGATAATAGCCCTCAGAGCTAGTAAGTCCATGAATACCTCTAGCACTAATTCCTCCAACATAAATAGAAGCCCTTTTTACTCCTTTTGTCCTATTACTTAAGTCTGCTATAGTTTCTAAAATATATTGATTTAATTCTCTGGCCCTTTTTTCTCTATTTAAAATCTTACCTAAAAACTCTAAACTATTTATTAAATTATTTACATCAACTCCTTTAGTTCCTATATATTTAATAACTGCTACAGGAATTCCTGTCTTACTTTGTATAATTTCTGCATTTTCTTTTTCAAAAGTAATTACTAAATCAGGCTTTATCTCCAATAGCTTTTCCAGATCAGGCAATTTACCAGGACCACCTTCTCCAACTACTGGTAATCCTTTTATTTTATCCTTCATTGCTAACCAATAGACCTTACCCACAGCCGGATTATCTTTCATTACCTCCCTCTTTTCTAACCCTTCTACTCCTGCAACTAAATCCAAAGCATCTAGATAAACAATATAACGCAAAGAAGCCGAAATAGGCACAACCTTCTTAACTTCTCTAGGAATAGTTATTTTTCTTCCCACCATATCCAAAATAGTAATCTGTTCAGCAAAACCATTTATCTGCAAGAAAAACATTAAAACTAAACAAAGTACATAAACATACCTTCTCATTTTTCCCCCTACTTACAAGCAATATAAGGTTTTATATCCAAAATAGGAGTCCCATCATAAACATCAATCCCTTTTACTCGAATAACATTATCCTGACATTCTAAAACTTCAAAAACAGATACACCTATGGGGTTTGGCCTATAAGAAGAACAGGTGCTAAACACTCCTTTCATTTCTTTTAAGTGAGGAGGTTTTTGTACTAACTTATCAAAAGTAAAATCTGAAGATTTATGAAAACAAAAAACAACTACAATTTTATCTCCTGTGTTTATATCTTTTATTCCTTTTTGATAAACAGAATCCAAGACAATCTCCCCTTCCAAATCTGATACAGACCAATGTCTGGGGACATTGTTGGTTCGATTTTTTATATATCCTATAGAATTAAACTTAAATTCCATAAATCTTTTCCCCTATTTTTTCTATTTCAGAAAATACACTTTTATTCTCAGGAATTTTACCATCCAAAGCTGATGCATAAACTTCAGGATAAAAGTCAATAAATCCTAAAAGTTCTATATCTTGCTGCTCCAATGTTTTCTCAAGTCTTTCTTTTAAGTTTGACGTAACCTTATTAAAAAGTAAGTAGGCTCTTTTACCCATATCTTTAGCTAAAAAATAAGCTCTTTTAGCTACTTCAATAGAGTCGAGATAAGGTTCTGCTATAGCAAGCACTACATCAATACCTTGCTCTATCCCTCTTCCAAAGTGCTCCACTCCTGCCTCTGTATCCACTATAACCAGTTCATCTTTTTTCAGTTCAATTTTCTCTAAAAACTCCCTACTCACCACCCCCATTGGACAAGCACAACCCTCCATAGGATGACTAATTTTACCTATACTAATTAAAAAAATATTCCCATCCTGTTGAATAAATTCTGTTGGGATACTCTCTAAAGTGACCAGACCCTTTTCTAAAATATTTATTTTTGCTTCTTTGTCTTTAAATTTTTTAATCAGTTTTTGCTGTACTGCCTTTTTTCCTCCTAAAAAATCCATAAAATCTTTGGGAGAATGTGCAAAACCAAATAACCTAAAAAGGCTCTTATTGCTTTCATCGCAATCTACCACCAATACTTTGTTTGCTTTTTGGGCAAAAAACTTGCTCAGAGCATAAGTAATAAAACTTTTTCCCACCCCACCTTTACCAACAATAGCAATTTTATTCATCTGCAACTCTCCCTTTTTAAAAAAATTAAAATTTAAAAGATAAACCTGCTTTTAGTGAAAATGGTGCTCCCACATAGTAGGATGCTCCAGAAACCGTATCATCCCAGGCACTAATGCTAGATACATAATGGCGATCAAATAAATTATTTAATTCTAAAAAAACTTTAAACTCTTTAAAAGCTCCAATATTTTTTTTTGTATAAGAAGCCTTAAAATCAAAAACTTCATAAGAAGGTATATCCTCCTTATGTTCTATATCTCCATATCTTTTACCTATATAACGCATCTGAGGAGAAATTTCCCATCCTTGATGTTTAAAAATAATTCCAGAAACAACTGTCCACTTAGGGACATCAACAATTTGCTTACCCTTTGTATCATATGTTTGACCTTGGTACTCTATATCTCTGTCATAAGTTAAACTATTATAAGTTGGATTTAAATAAAAAGTAAATTTATCAGAAAGGAAAAAATTCATTGGTAATTCTAAACCATAACCTTTAGCTTTCCCTATATTTTGATAATAAGTTACAGGCTTTCCACTATCTAATACTCTAGAGTCTGAAATCTTTGTTAACAAATTTTTATGCCTGGAAAAAACAAAGTAGGATTTATTTCTAAATAGGAATTATGATATTTAATACCAAAATCAAAATTATCAGACTCTTCTATATCATACCCATCAAACAAATCATTTAAAGTTATACCTGCAGCTTGAAACTGAGTGCGCAACCTATTGTAAAGACTTATAAGAGGCATATAGGCATAAGGCCGAATAAAATTTTTACCATAACTTACAGAAGATTCCCAGTTATCTGAAAACTTATAAGAAACCCCTGCAGTAGGCAGCCAGATATCATAAGTTCTAGCTTTTCTATCTAAATCTGGAGCTCGCACTAAAGTGGGTACTCCTCCAGAATATTCGTTACATATCCCTTGCTTGCTGAATCTTCAAATCTAAAATATTTAACTCCAGCTTGCCAATTAAGTTTATCCCCATTGCCAGCCACTTTTAAGTAAGGGCTATGTACATAAGTATCACCTGTAGTGGAAAATATTCCATACCCCCTATAAGTCAAAGAACCATCTGAATTTATCCAATAATTTTCAGCAGTAATATCCATATCTGCTACTTCATAGTGATAACCTAAACTTGCAATAATATTTTTAAACTCAACCTCAGCCTCTGAAATAATTCCCTTTCTTTCAATATCTCTATTCCTCTGCTGAACACCTGGCTTTCCTTGTAGCTTGCTATATCCAGTTTTTATTCTAGCATCTTCTTGAGATAAATAAGGCTTAAAAATAAACTTGAGATAATCAGTGGCCTGCAAAGTCAAAACACTTAGATAGTCTTTATTTTCATGTTTTTCCCAATTATACTTATAATACAAATAATCTTCGCTAGGATTTCCTGTAAAAGACTCGTTAAAATCTAAACGATAGTATTTATCTAAGTTTTCTGCTTGGTCATAAGTAAGCGATCTATACTTATAGTTTTCAATATAATTATAGTTCGCCCAAAATTTAATCTCTAATTTTTCTCCTAAAGGTTGCACTAAAGTAAAATTAAAATTATTCCTGGGGCCAATGTCTCCAGGGCCTTTCCATTTATCTGCTTCACTAAAAGAATAAGCTAAGGAAATTCTAGTAGTTAAAGGTCCTTTTTCTCCTGAATCCAATCTAAAAAAGGTTCTTTTATAATCAAAACTACCTAAAGATTGAGAAAATTTTACCCCAAAGTCTTTTGTAGCCCAAAGAGGTTTTAATTCTATAGCTCCAGCTCGGTTACCTACTCCAGAACCAAGATCGCTAGGTATAGCTCCCTTATAAATGGAAATACTCTCAAAATTATCCAGATCATAAATATAATTTCTCGGTCCCATTGGATTTCCTCCATAATTGGGAACCCCTTCTACAGTCATAGCCCCAAGATATCCCTTCACCCCTCTCACACGAATACTGGATTGCTCTGAAGCCAAATTATTGGGATCTACCCCTTCAAAAACCACTCCTGGCACTACAGATACAACTTCGTAAACACTAGCCTTTCCCTTTTCACCCGCAATATCCATACCTTCCCTGGTTATTTCCGTACCAGTATAAACTGTTTCATCAGATTGTTTGGTGGGAACAATTATTTTTTGCCCTTCTACAACGATATCAGGCAATACAATATCTTCTGCTCTCCCTGGTATTGGATTTAAAAAAAATAAACAGACTAATAGCCACCACAACCTATAAAATTTCATAACTACCCCCTTACCTTTATTCTAATTTAAATTTTATTCTAATTTTAAAAGCTCGAGGTAAATTTAAAGAACTTGGTGGAACAGGAAAAGGCGAAGACTTTTTTACCGCTTGCAAAGCAGCTTGATCTAAAACATCTTGTTTTGAACTAGTAATAATTTTTAAATTGGAAATAGATCCATCTTTATAAAGAGTAAAACCAACCACACTACTTCCCTCTATTCTCTTTAATCTAGCTTTATAGGGATAAATTTTATTTTTTTCTATTAATCTAACTAAAGAACTTATGTATTCATTATTTATACTATCAAAACTATTTTTTTCCTGTTTAATATGTTCTCTATTTTCAAAGTTATTTTCTTCTAAATCATTATCAAAAACATCTTCCATCCTGGGGATAGATTCCATATTTAATTTTTCTTGTTCATAAGCTTCTACAGTTTTCCAATCATCTAATTTATTAAAAGTATCATCTATAGGAAAAGGATATAAGTCCTTAGTAAAATATTTATTATCAATATTTTTATTCTCTCTTGGAAAAGAAGGAACCTCTATATTTTCATTTGGCACAATATAATCTTGAACGCTTATCTCCATATATATAGTATCTTTTTTCATATCTTTTTTAGCAATATACTCTTTTTTATTAATCAAAAATAAATGTATACTTAAAGAAATTAAAAAGAATATAAAAAAATACTTACTATCTTTAAATTCAACCATTTCAATTAATTTCTTTCAGTAGCTAAAACAATTTTTTTACAACCAGTTTTCTGAATAACATCCATTACACTTACGACCTTTTCTAGTTCTAATTCTCGGTCAGCCTTTATGATTACGCTTTCTAACTTAAAACTTTTATCTTTTTTTAACTTTGACGACAATTCCTTTAAACTTATATAATTACCATTAAAAAATATCTTACCATTATTTTCTATATAAACAATTATTTCTCGTTTTACATTTAAAGCTTTTGTATCTGCCTTAGGTAGATTAACAATAATTCCTTCTTGATCCATAAAACTTGAGGTTAATAAAAAATAAATTAACAGCAAAAACACTATATCTATTAAAGAAGTTAAAGGTACTTGAATAGAATATATTGTTTTTTTCTTAGGGTGTACTAACATACTAAAATACGCTCAAAACTTTAATAAATTCTACGCTACCATCCCGCAGCTTAGCTTCTAATTTATTAACCTGAGCAACTAAATAACTATGTGCCAACATAGTAGGTAAGGCCACGGCTAACCCCAGGGCTGTGGTCAACATGGCTTCCCATATTCCTCCAGCCAACACAGATGCATTTACTTTGCCTCCCATTTCTTCAATAACCATAAAAGCCTTAATCATACCAATAACTGTCCCTAAAAGTCCTAACAGAGGAGTAACATTCCCTATAGTAGCTAATACTTGCAAATACTTAGAAAACCTATCTACTTCTTCTTCAATGGCATGAAGCAAGACTGTTTCTATGGTTTCTCTATCTTGTTTTATTACTTCAATGGCCTTTGCCAGTACTCTTCCCAAAGGAGATTTACTTTCCAGGGCAATCTTTAAAGCAGAACTTACATCCTTTTTCCGTAAGTAAGCACAAATATTAACTCCAATTTCTTTTTTTTGTCTTTTCCAAAGAAAAAACCGAAAACAACGCTCCATAAAAATAGTCAAACTCAATACAGAACAACCCAGAATAGGAATAACTAAAAAACCTCCCTTCTCCAATAAATCCAGCATAAAAACCCCTTTTTTTCTAATTTAACAAACTCCTTCTACTAGAAATCAATTTACCATTTTTATATTCTTGCCAAGAATCTGGATTGCCATCACCATCTTTATCTATTTCTACTTTTCTAATCTTCCCATTTTCATAAAAATACCAGGTATCAATTTTTCCATCTTTATTTCTGTCTTTTTTAGCCAAACAAGGGAATCCTTCTTTAGAATAGAGCCAGATTACATCTATAAAACCATCCTTATCCTTTTTTTGATATTCAACTAACTTTCTCTCTTTATTATATACTTTTAACTCTATGACTTTTTTAAATTTATCATCAACAATTTCTTCTTTTACTGGAATATTATTTTTATAAACAATACGCCTAAAAATAGGAGTTTTTTCATTTCTAATTTCTATTATTTTTTTATTCTCATTCTTGTTAAGAAAAACATTCTCCTCAAAAAATCCATCTTCATCTCTATCTCTTTTTAACAAAACTTCATTTTTATTTTTATAGACTATTTTAAAGTCTATTTTACCATTATAATTTTCATCTCTATCAATACCTACTAAAATTCCATCTTTATAATGTTCGTAAACATCTTCTTGACCATCTCCATTGATATCATAAATTATTTTCTGGACATTATTACTTTTATCATAACTTATTATCTTCTTTTTCCATTTACCTTTTATTTTATTAAAAACAATTTTTCTTAAATAACCATTACTTTTTTCAATAACTATATTTCTATCATTATTAACTTCTTCTATTTTATTTACTTTTCCAGATTTAAAATATATAGTTTTTATTGTATCTTTAGAATCACCCAAAAACTCTTTTCTATACAGTATATCTCCTGAATTTGTAAAATAAGTTATTTTATCTATTTTACCATCAAAATTTAAATCTTCTTTTTTTATATACTTATCTCTACACAAATATATATATTTATCAAATAAACCATCTCTATTTTTGTCCATTTTTTCTAAAACTAAATTATTTTTTTCAAATATAAATACATGATATGGTAAATATTTACCTTTTACATATAACTCTTTTACTAAAATACCTTCTTTTATTTTAAAAACAGTCTGTTCCCAAAAACCATCTTCATCCAGGTCATACTTTATTTTAACTACCTTACCAGATTCATCTAAAAACAAAATTTTATCCACTTTACCATTCGAATTAACATCCTTTTTCACCATCCTGCTTATTTGAATACTTTTTTTAGCTCTTTCATAACCAGAAAATTTTTGAGCTATTTCCTGTTCTAAATTCATTGCCCAACCACTGCCTCCCAAAATTCCCATCAAAAAGACTATCCCCCCTAAAAACACCGCCTCAAACTTCCAGACCAAATTGTTCACAACTTTTTACCTTAAATATTATTATTTTTTAAACAAATAAAAAACAACCTTCTTTTTCAAAGACTATTTTTTTTTAAATTTGTATTTTTTAACATTATTTTTTATAAAGTATTACAAAAAGAGAATTTTCTTGTCAAGATGGCGAAAAACAAAGAGAAAAATAAAAAATTATTAAATTTCAAATAGATAAAAAATCACGCTTGTTTTTAGATTTGTAAAAACAAATAGGATATCAAGAAAGGACTGCAGGAAATAACTGACTGTTTAAAAAATATAAAAAGAAAGTATAGACATTAATAATCGAGTGGAAAATTACATAAAAGACTAGATTAAAAAAACAAAAGTTTAAAAAATTTTTTAAGCCAAAAACAACTCAATCTTAGTCTTCAAATAAGAAAAATAATTTACATAAAAACTAAGAAAAATTGCGCACAATTATCTGTTCTTTTTTCAAAGGACACCATACAGGGACTTTATCTTCTGTACTGATAACTCTATAGGGAGGAAAGGTTACATTACACTTTTGGGTTCCATTTTCCAGCTTAGTACAAAAGGGACATTCAGCACAAGACTTAACTACAATAACCACCTTGCTACCTCCTAGGAATTATTTTCAATAACTTCTACGTCCTTGGGTAAATCAAGAGAAAAGAGTTTATTATCCAACGGAACATTTATCTCTGTATTGGTTAAAGAAAGTTCATTGCCATTACCAAAAAAATCCACCAGCAAAATCCTATTTAAAATACTTTTCTTTTCATCTATCCAGATAAAGGCCAACACCAGATTGGGTTCTGGATTTTTAGGCACCAGCTTAAACTTAAGGCCATCTTTCTCTTTACCCATAAACTCAGATACAAAGTCCTCTTTGAGATTGGCCTTACCTGAAATAAACTTGAGCATGGTTTTAGAGGAAAACAACTTATCTTTGGGATATTTATAAGCTGTATTTTCTTCTGGAAAATAATCCCATACCCCCTGGGGGTTGACCAGTAATTTTTCTGGCTCTGGCTCTTCTACTTCCCATAAAATCAATTCTGGCTTTTTAAAGTAAATTTTTCCCTTTCTCAGTTCCTGTTCTTTACTCGCTGCATTGGTCAGGACCTGATAAAAGGTGGTCTTAAAGGAAACAATCTTTTCATAACTGGCTTGCATCTTATCCAGAGGCTCGCTGGCCCAAAGTAAAACAGGCCAGGATAAGCACAGCAAAAACAAGAAGACTAATCTCTTCATTTTTTTATCCTATTTTTTAATTTTCCAGAAAAACTTCTAAAAAACTTAACGCTTAAACTCAAATTAAGCAAGCTGAAAGCTTTTAGGAAAAAGAAAGGGCTGCGCCTATAGCGCCTATAAAATCCGGGTCTTGAGGAATGATAGGAGAAAAGCCCAAATTTTCGCTCAACAATTGAGCTACGCAGGGATTATGCGCCACACCTCCGGCAAAAATCAAAGGAGGAGTTGCGCCTACCCGTTTTAACATGTTGACACAGCGTTTTACAATGGCGTGATGCAGGGCCAGGGCAATATTTTCTGGTTTCTCGCCCTGAGCCATAAGGGAAGTAGCTTCTGTCTCAGCAAACACAGTACACATACTGTTAATAACAGGCACTCTATCTCCCTTAAGGGCATAGGGACCAAATTCTTCAATACCTATCTGAAAAATATTGGCCATTTGCTCCAAAAATTTACCTGTACCAGCAGCACAGCGGTCATTCATTTCAAACTTCAACAAACCTCCCTGCTCATTTAACAATAAGGCCTTGGTATCCTGCCCACCTATATCCAGAATACTTCTGGCCTGGGGAAAAAGCGCACTTACGCCCTTGGCATAGGCTTTTATTTCTGTAATTTTCTTAACAGGCACCTTTAAATCCAGCCTATCCACCAGCCCCCGACCATAGCCTGTGGCCACCACTCCCGCAAACGCCAAGTCCTTTAGCCCCTTTCTTAGCTGAGCCAGAGGGTCAAAGGTGGTGGGGAGTTGCTTTTTGAGCTGCAACTCCCCTTTATCCAGTCCCACTATTTCAATACTTCTCGAACCAATATCTATACCTAAAATCAACATAACTTTATTTTTCCAGCATTTCCACAAAGGCTTCTACTCTGGTTTTTAATTGCTCCACATCTTCCATACTATAATCTGTCTCTATATTTAGTACTGGAATATTATTTTTTTCTAAAAACTTGCCCAATTTTAAGCTTTCCTGTTGATAGGGCTGACAAAAAAGCAAACTATATTGAATAACGCCGTCCACTTTCAACTCTTTGGCCAGGTTAAGCACATTTTCCATTCTCTCTTCATTGGGGGTAAAACAAGCACAATCAATGCGCATATATCTATCTACCAGGGCATCTATCATCTCTTCTAGAGTCTCTTTAGATTCATCCATCAGGTCTCTGGTATTCCTGGTACCTATACAGGACTCTTCTCCCACCACAACTGCACCAGAGCTTTCAACCAGATAGGGAAGCTTCCAGTTGGGTACGGCCATAGGACAACCAGCCAAAAGCAACCTGGGGGTATTTTCTGGCACCACGCCCTCTTTTTCCTTTACCTTTTGCTCCAGTTCCTGACAGAGCTCCTCTATTTTCTCGCAAAAACGCTGTGGGTCGTCATAAAAGCTAATCTGGTTTATAAGAAGCACATCCCGACCAGAAATGGGAGTAGGCACCTTGGCTCTAAGCGCATTCAATCTCTGCAACACTTTGCGTTTGCGATTTACCAGTTTAATGGCTTCTTTCAGGCTCTCGGCTGTTATTTTATTGCCTGTAAGCTCTTCCAGCTTTTCCTTATAAGCCAGAACTTCTGCTTTAAAAAGCTCTCTGTCTGCCTTTTTCTTTTGCTGAGGCACTTCCATTACATAGAGATTTACATAGTCCTTAAAAACTTCATAGGCTTTCTTTTTTCCATCACAAGTGGTCTCGCCCACAATAAGGTCACAGGACTCAATAAACGGACATAACCTGGCCAGCTTAAAGCCAATAAAGGACTTGATAAGGGCACAGGTATTTCTGGGCACTATTTTTTCAGCCTCTTCCTTGCCTGCTTCTGCTCCAGCACAAAGCCCTACCTGAATGGCCTTAGCCGCTAAAGTCAACTCTTCTGGCACAAAAATACAAAAGGTACCAACTACCTTTTGACCTCTGGCCTTGGCGTCCTGCAATTCTTTAATTCTCAGGCCGTGCACCTCTGACACTACAAAATCCAGATACTCCATTCCCTTTAAACGCTTATCCTGAGAAAGGTAAATGTCTCCGTAAAATTTGCCCAAAACCGTAAGCAATCCATCATGGGCAGTAAGGTCTAAATTCAGTTTTTCCCACATCTCCCGATATTCTGCACTCATCTGCTACCTCCAAAAATTAAGTTTATTGTTTATAAAGGGAATAAAAGAGGGCAGCAAATTGGTAATCTCAATTGATTTCAAGAAAATATATTTTATTTTTGAATAGAAAATTCAAAAAGATAACCTGATAAGATTTTTAAAATCTTAAGATCCTAGCTTAAGCAAGGCTTGTTTATCTCCAGGCCAGGCAAAAGAGAAGCCAGTAAGGAAAATAGATGACTGAGGATAAAAAAGGAGACCAAGAAAAGATGAAATGTAAAAAAGCAAGGAGTAATTTAAAATTGGTTATTACCCTCCTCTTTTGAGGGGGCTTTTTGTTTGTCCTGGTCTTGACATGGAATTTCGAAGTTAATAGTTATTAATTTGGTAATAATGGGAGGAGAATATGTTGAGGTATAAAGCAAATCCTCAAAAAATTTTAGAAGCATTGGTTTTTTTAGCACAAAAAAACCCTGGAAACGGGTTTCATAATCTTCTCAAAATTTTGTTTTATGCAGACAAGTTCCACCTTCAAAAATATGGAAGGCCGGTCTTTGGAGATGTTTATATAAAAATGCCCTATGGCCCTGTTGGTTCTTTTGCCTATGATATTCTTAAAAAAAGTGATTTTATCCCTCAGGATATTTTAAAGGCGATTAATGAATCCCTGGAAGTTAAAAAGGAAAATGATATTCCGTCTGTTTTTGCCAAACGTGAGCCTGATCTTGATTTTTTTTCAGAGACAGACCTGGAATGTTTGAATGAAGCAATGGATAAATGTGAAAAAACTGATTTTAATTCTCTTACTCAAATAACCCATGAAGAAAAAGCCTGGCAACAGTCTAATATGCATTCAGAAATGGATTATGAATTATTTATAGATGATGATATTCCCAACCGTGATGAGTTAATATCCTACCTCAAAGAAACAGCTCACACCATTGTTCTTTAGTTTATTTATTATGCCTTTAAATCCTGGAGATATTATTCTGGTTTTTAAAAAATATTTAAATGGGATTGACCATGATAAATTTGCCATATGTGTTGCTCCTGAATATTTTTTCTTTTTTTATATTAACTCCAAACCCTGGAATAAGGCTCCTGATGCTCAAGTTCAGGTTATGGGCAAACTAGAAATATCCTGCCTAACCCATACATCTTATATTGATACCTCAAGTATTCAACAGCTACCAAAACAAGCAATAGATGCAGCTATTCAAGCTGGCAAAGTATGGTCAGCTTCCCCAAATGTATGTCAGAGAATAAAAGAAGTAGTTAAAAATAGCAGATATTTATCTCTAAAACATAAAAAAATTATATTAAACTCCTTGTAAAATTTACTTTTAAAATTACTCCCTTTTAAAAAAAAGGAAGTAATAATATATAAATTTGTAAATACACATGTAACTACAGTCTTTATCCACTTTACACAAACAATACTATCTAACAATATATTGAGATAAAACTCAATAACAAAAGCGAAAAGTTCAATAAAGAAGACTTTACTGAATTCATTTTAAACTAAAAAGAATTTCTTCTTCATATAAATCAAGTACAAAACCTAATTCTACAGCTGTAAATAAACAGAGTTACAGGTTAGTTTTTTAGGATATTTTTCACTATATGATGCTTGTAGTTCAGCTGGAATCCAGCAAGAAAAACTATATCTTTCAAGTTTTGACAAGTTGAGAATATGTTCAGGAATAAATTAAGGCTTTTGGAAAAAAACACTAATAATTCAAGTTTGAATTATTGACTCTTTTGGTGCCCCCGCCAGGACTCGAACCTGGGCTAACCGGGATTAGGAATCCCGTGCTCTATCCGCCTGAGCTACGGGGGCGTTAAGAAGAAGTACTCTTACACTTTTTCTTCTCTCTTGGCAACCAAATAATCGCCTGCCCTTCTACCCTTATTTTTTTTGACTTATTTGGCCCTTTTTCCTGCAAAAAAGTTAAGTTTTATTCACAAGTTCGTCCTTAAAATTTACTTGCCTCTAAAAACTTTTACCACTAAGTAGCTTTCCTTTCACAGGAGACACTATGAGCAAACTAACCGCCTATTTAGGTTTACTTTTGGCCATGTTACTCTGGGGTACTTCTTTTGTAGCCCTAAAAATTGCCTTACTCAACTATCCTCCCTTTACAGTTGTTTTTGGCCGTATGTTCGTAGCAACCTTTATTTTTTTCCTTATCTGGCCCAAAATAAAACCTAAAAAAATCTATTTTTCCGACCTGAAACTCATCTTATTGATGGCTTTATTTGAGCCCTGTCTTTATTTTATTTTTGAAGGATATGCCTTAAAATACACTTCTGCTTCTCAAGCTTCCTTGATTGTAGCCACCTTACCCCTAATGGTAGGTATTGGAGCCAATCTTTTACTTAAAGAACCTCTAAACTTAAAAATTATCTTAGGCTTTATCCTGGCTATTTTAGGAGTATATGTACTTACCATCTTTAGCCATCCAGAAAGTACAAGCCCCAACCCCTACTTAGGCAACTTCCTGGAATTTCTGGCCATGGCCATGGCTACAGGTTATACCTTGCTGGTACGCCTTTTAAGCCGCAATTACCATCCCTTTTTCCTCTCTGCTGCCCAGGCCATTATAGGAAGCCTATTTTTCCTTCCCCTGGCCCTTTATTTTGACCCCTGGAAAAGCTTTTCTTTTCACCTCTCTGGCTTTCTAGCTATACTTTACTTGGGCTCTGTGGTAAGCTTTCTCGCCTATTCCCTCTACAATCAAGGTGTTGGAACCATTTCTGCCAGCAAAGCTGCGGCTTTTGTCAACCTTATTCCGGTTTTTACCCTCTTTTTTAGCTGGCTACTCTTAAAAGAAACCCTAAACTTACCTCAAATAGGTGGAGCCATCCTGGTGGGAATTGGCATTGCCCTAAGTCAGGAAATCTTCCAAAAAGGCTCCAGAAAATCCCACTCCCTTAAAGCAAAAAAGACAAAACTGTAATTAGCAGGATATTGAGTAAAATTCCTGGCAGAGAATTGTAAAATATCCTTTACCTTATGCAAATAAGCATCCTTTCCCTTTAAACGGTAAAGAAAAAGTAAAGTATAAACCAGGGCAGAAAGAGGAGAAATTAAAGTATTGTCAAAATATTGCTTGGGCCTTAAAAAAAGGTCCTGGCTTCCCTTTGAACTTAAATAAATATCTTCATCCGCAAAAAGCTCCCAAAATTTATCCAACAACCTCAGAATTAAATCTAAAACAAATTCTTCTTTAAACAACCAATATACTCTGGATAGGGCCATCAAAAAATAGGTATAATCATAAGCAGTTCCTTTACTGCCTATTTCACCTTCTATAAAGGAGTGATAAAGCTCATCTTGAATATAAAAAGTATCTTTTAAAAAGAAAAAAAGATTTTTTATTGCAGTTTTTATCTTTTCTTGTGGGAAAAGTTGGTAATATTCACAAAGAGCAAACAAAAATAAACTGTTATAATCACAAAGTATTTTTCTATCTATTTCTGGTAAAACCTTTTCCTCTCTTTTTAACAAAAGCTTTGCAAAAATTTTGTCTAATTTATTCAAGTCTATACTGCCAACCTTTTCTGGCGATAAAAATATAATATTTTCTCCAGTATAACTTCCGCTTGCTTCTTCTTTAAAATTCCCTTTATCTTCTATTTTACTTATTTCTTTTAAATAAGAAAACTCTGATTTAGAGAGGGTCTTTTCTAGTTCTTCTGCCCTCCAGAGATAATACCTGCCCTCTTTGCCTTCACTTTCAGCACTAAGAGAGGAAAAAAAGCCGTTATTTGGGGCCTGCATTTTCTGAAAACAAAAATTTAATGTTTTTTCTATGGTTCTAAGGAAAATATCTTCCCCAAATAATTTATATCCGCGAAGAAAAAGGAGTAAATTAAGGGCCTGGTCATAAAGCATTTTCTCAAAATGAGGAAGTTTCCATTCCCTATCCACACTATAGCGAAAAAATCCTCCTCCTATCTGGTCAAAGACCCCACCCCTAGCCACATGCCTCAGGGTTTTCTTAACTATTGACCCAAACTCTTCCCTATCCCTGATACTGCTTAAAAAAAGCCAGCTAGGTACAAGAAAAAACTTAGGAGCTTTCCCCAATCCACCAAACTCCCAGTCAATATCTTCTTTTAATTGGGTTAAAGCCAGTTCCAATTCCTGGCCTGTAAATTCATTTTTCACAGGTAGATATTGTTGCTTTAACACATTCTCTAGCTCTAAAGCTGTCTCCTCCAGCATTTTTCTTTCCCTTTTCCATAAGATACTTATTCTTTTAACCAACTCTTTAAAACCTACTCTATCCAGTAAGTTTTCTTTGGGAAGATAGGTAAAAGCTAAAAAAGGTTTCTTTTCTGGAGTAAGAAAAAGGTTTAAAGGCCAGCCGCCATATCCATTTAAGACATAACAGGCCTGCATGTACAAAGTATCCAGGTCCACTCTTTCTTCTCTATCCACTTTAATACAGACAAAATTTTCATTGAGGATTTCTGCTATTTTTTTATCTGAAAAGCTTTCTCTGGCCATTACATGACACCAATGACAGGAGGAATAACCAATGGATAAGAAAATGGGTTTATCCTTTTCTCTGGCTTCTAAAAGGGCCTTTTCTCCCCATGGTTGCCAGAAAATGGGGTTATCTTTATGTTGTTGAAGGTACAGGTTTTTACTCTGGGCTAACAGGTTCATAACCACCCCTTTATAATTTGCTTGTAAGTTAGTTCAAGAAAAGGTATTTTCACTTTACTTTATCTAAAAAAGGAAAAAATGAAAATCAGTATTTTTTATTTTCTTTTAGGTATTTTAGCCGGGATTGTGGGAGCAGCCCAACCTGGTATAAACAGTATCCTGGACCAAAAATTAGGTAGTGCCCTTCTGGCCTCTACCATTTCCTTTATGGTAGGCACTATTTTTCTCTTAATCTTGAGTTTTAGCCTAAAAATCCTGCCCATACCTTTAAAGGCCTTTACCCAGGCTCCCTGGTGGGCCTATCTGGGAGGGCTTTTAGGTGCTTTTTTTGTGCTCGTGTCCGTAATCCTTGCCCCCAAAGTAGGTGCTGTCACCTTAATGGGCTTATTGCTCACAGGCCAAATCCTGGCTTCTTTGCTTTACGACCACTTTGGAATTTTAGGCTATCCTGTCCATCCCATTTCCTGGTGGCGCATCCTGGGGCTCATTTTAATGGGAATAGGCGTCTATCTTACCCACCGCTTTTAAAAAGGAGTTTATTTATATGTCCTACACCCAAAGAAAAATGTATTTTTTCCTTCTGGTCTTA
Organism: Desulfonauticus sp.; assembly: GCF_055126295.1. NCBI lineage: Bacteria > Pseudomonadati > Thermodesulfobacteriota > Desulfovibrionia > Desulfovibrionales > Desulfonauticaceae > Desulfonauticus > Desulfonauticus sp. The sequence continues at coordinate 30,725 of NZ_JBSRHE010000013.1, forward strand.
ACAGTAGTAACTACTTTTGGTTTTCAGGGATGGCGCACCCTTTTAAATAACTTTGCTGTAGAAGTGGTAAATATAAATGGCCAGCAAATGGGGCTTTTGCAATCTTTACGCGAAGTGCCAGGTTTTTTAGCCCTTCTGGTAATCTATCTTTTGCTCTGGTTTAAGGAACACAGATTGCTGGTCTTTTCTGTTTTTCTTCTGGCTCTGGGAATTGGTTTAACTGGATTTTTACCCACCTTTTATGGCTTTATCTTTACCACCTTACTTATGTCCTTTGGTTTTCACTATTATGAAACCTTAAACCAGTCCTTAACCCTTCAATACTTTTCCCAACAAGAAGCTCCTTTAGTTATGGCAAGACTTAAAAGTTTCTCCCACTTAACCAACATCCTGGCTGGAGCTGTTATTTTTGCACTTTCTTTTTTCCTTTCCTATTCCTCCCTTTTTCTTTTTCTGGGAATAATCATTGCCTCAGGAGCACTCTGGGCCCTCAGGCAAAACCCTCTAGATAAAGAAGTTCCTCTTCAACACAAAAAAATGATTCTTAAAAAAAGATACTGGCTCTTTTATGTGCTCACCTTACTTGCTGGTGCCAGAAGGCAAATCTTTATTGCCTTTGCTGTATTTTTGCTGGTCAAGCGATTTCACTTTAGCCTGGCTGAAATAGCCTTTCTTTTTGTCCTCAACAATCTAATAAACTACTGGTTAACCCCTTTTTTGGGCAAGGCCATTAACTATTTTGGGGAAAGGAAAGTCCTGTCTTTAGAATACTTCTCCCTTATCTTCATTTTTCTGGCTTACGCCTATTTACAAAACCGCTATTTAGTAGCCCTGATGTATATTTTGGACCACATTTTCTTTAACTTTGCCCTGGCCATCCGCTCCTATTTTCAAAAAATAGCTGACCCCAAGGATATTGCCCCTTCTATGGCTGTAGGCTTTACCATCAATCATATTGTAGCTGTAATCATGCCTGTAATTGGCGGAATCCTCTGGATGCAAGATTATAAACTACCCTTTTTAATAGGCGCAGTCCTAAGCTGTGCTTCTCTATTTTTTGTTCAGCTAATCAAACTACCGGATAAGACTCCTTCCAATTAAACAAGAATGTTGTCTTATAGAAATAACTAAGTTATAAGCTTTGCCAAAGGAGGCTTAAGCCATGAAAAAAGTATTCTTTGTCTTTAAAAAAGAACCCATGTGTTTTTTACACGTACTTTTAAATGCCCTGGAATTAAAGGAAAAGGATATAGAAGTGGGCATAATTCTGGAAGGAGAGGCAACCACTCTGGTAAAGGAATTTGGCAATCAGCAAAGTCCTATTTTTCAATTCTACCAACAAGCCCAAAGCCAAAATCTCTTTTATGGAGCCTGTCAGGCCTGTTCGCAAAAAATGGGGGTTTTGGAAGAGGTAAAAGCACTTGGCCTAACTCTACTAGCTGAATTAAAAGGCCATCCATCCATGTTTAAATATTTTAATCAAGGATATGATGTGATTGTGTTTTAATAAACTTAAAAAGGGAGAGGGAGAAGATGGACTTAAAGGAAGAAATAACCACCTTGGCTCAGAGGGCCAAAAAGGCCTCCAGGCTACTGGCCAAAGTAAATACTGCGGCCAAAAACAAGGCTCTGGGGCTTTTAGCTGAAAAAATACTCAGTCAAAAAGAGGAAATTTTTGCAGCCAACCAAAAAGACCTGCAACTGGCTCAAGAAAAAGGCCTGGATGCTGCCAGGGTAGATAGGCTGAGGCTAACTGCAGACACCTTAGACTCCATGTCCAGGGCCTGTTTGGAAGTAGCCAATTTTACTGACCCGGTCGGTTTAATTGAAGAAATGCAGGTCCGCCCCAATGGCCTTAAGGTAGGTAAAATGCGTATTCCCCTAGGGGTAATCGCCATTATTTACGAATCCAGGCCCAATGTAACCATAGATGCTGCCATTCTCTGCCTAAAAGCGGGCAATAGTGTTATCTTGCGAGGTGGCTCAGAAGCCTTTTATTCCAATCAAATCTTGTCCTCTCTTATCTCCAGCTCTCTGGAGGAAGCAGGCTTACCCAGAGATGGAGTAATTTCCCTGCCTACCACAGAGCGCAAGGCTGTGGAATACCTTTTAGAACTGGAAGAATACATTGATGTGGTTATCCCCAGAGGTGGGGAAGGCTTAATCAGGGCAGTGGTGGAAAAGGCCAGAATGCCAGTCCTAAAACACTATAAAGGGGTTTGCCATATTTACGTCCATAAAGACGCCCAGTTGGAGCAAGCCCTGGAAATCGTCTATAATGCCAAGGTACAAAGGCCTGGGGTGTGTAATGCCCTGGAGTGTCTCCTGGTTCATGCAGAAATTGCCCCTGTTTTTCTTCCCCTTTTAGAGAAAAAAATGGGAGATAAAGTAACCTTTCATGCCTGTAGCTTAAGCCAACCCTATTTGCCCAAAAGTGTACCTGCCACTCCAGAAGACTGGGGCAAGGAGTATTTATCTTTAGACCTGGCAGTAAAAACTGTTTCCTCGGTGGAAGAAGCCCTGGAGCATATTGAGACTTATGGTTCCAATCATTCTGAGGCCATTTTGACCCAGGACTACAATTTAGCCCTAAGGTTCTTGCAAGAAGTGGATGCTTCTGCTGTACTGGTCAATGCTTCCACTCGTTTTAACGATGGTGGGCAATTTGGCTTAGGAGCAGAAATAGGCATTTCCACTTCCAAGCTCCACGCCTATGGACCCATGGGCTTAAGGGAACTTACTTCCACCAAATTTATAGTTTTGGGACAAGGACAAATAAGGACAGCTTAAAACCAAGGAAATACCATGGCTAAAGTCAGCTACTTTAGACTAGTTAGACAAAAACTTGGCCCCCTTTTCCCCCTGTTTTTTGGGGGAGCCTCATTGGCCTGTGTTTTTGTCTATGGTTTTTTGGTCTTCTATTGGGGAGAGGGCTGGACACCTTTAGAAAGTTTTTACCAGGTGGTTATCACCCTTTCTACAGTGGGCTTTCATGAGGTTCATCCTTTAAGTGAGCGAGGACAAATTTTAACCTCTCTTTTAATCTTGCTGGGAGTGGGCAACTTTGCTTATCTGGTGGGCGCCTTTTCCCAGATTTTGGTGGATGGAACCCTCCAGGAAATCATTAAACAAAAAAGGTTAAGGCGTATGTTAGCAAAAAAGGAAAATCACTTTATTGTCTGTGGATTCGGCCGTATTGGCAGTGTGGTAGCCCTGGAAATACTCAAGGAAGGACACGCTGTAGTAGTAATTGAACAGGACGAACAAATTGTAGAGCGCTTAAAACTACAGGGCATTGACCATATCCATGGGGATGCCACTATTGAAAAAAACCTTGTCTTAGCCAATATCAAAAAAGCCAAAGCCTTAATCACTGCCCTAAATGATGAAGCCAAAAATGTATATGTGGTCTTAACTGCCAGGCAACTGGCCCCAGACCTACCCATTATTGCCAGGGCTGACCACGAAACCACCATTCCCAAACTAAAACTAGCTGGCGCTACCAAGGTAATGACCCCGCACCTTATTGGGGGGATTCGCATGGCCCAAACAGTATTAAAACCCAATGTAACTGACTTTGTGGACCTGGCTATGCAAGATAGCTCCCTGGACTTGCAAATGGAAGAGCTGATTATTTCAGAAAAATCCACTTTAGCTGGCAAAGACCTCATTCAATCCCAAATAAGGCCTAACTACAACCTTATTATCATTGCCATTAAGAAAAAAGATGGTCAAATGGTCTTTAATCCTGGTCCCAAAACCATCATAGAAGCTGGAGACACCCTCATTGCTGTGGGCAGCAAGGAAAATTTACGGCGTATTGAGGAGATTTTATAGGTGAATCTAGAGAGCATAAAAGCAAGAATTACAGAATTACGCAAACTAATAAGCTATCACAACTATCGCTACTATGTTTTAGATGACCCTGAAATAAGTGATGCAGAATACGACGCCTTGTACGCAGAGCTTAAGGAACTGGAAGAAAAGTACCCTCAATTTTTTGACCCCAATTCTCCTACCCAAAAAATAGGTGGTCCACCTCTGAAGGAATTTTCTCCCTTTACTCATTCTTTGCCCATGTATAGCCTGGATAATGGCTTTTCTTTAAAGGATGTGGCTGACTTTATAGCCAGAGTAAAAAAACATTTGCCTGCAGAGGAACTGGAATTCTGGCTGGAACCCAAATTAGACGGTCTGGCGGTGGAAATAGTTTATGAACAAGGGCAGTTTAAACAGGGTGGTACCAGAGGAGATGGAGTAGTAGGAGAAGATGTCTCCAGCAACCTAAAAACCATAAAAAACCTGCCCTTAAACCTTTTCCCGCCCTATCCAGCTTATTTGGAAGTACGCGGAGAAGTGATTTTAAACAAAAAAGACTTTGAACGCCTCAACGCAGAGCAACTAAAAAAAGGAGAAAAGCCCTTTGCCAATCCCAGAAATGCAGCTGCAGGTTCCTTAAGGCAACTGGACCCCAAAATTACAGCCAGGCGCCCTCTTTTCTTTTATGCCTACGGAGTAGGCAAGGTAGAGCCTTCCTCTTTTGAGGGGAAAACCCAGGAAGAACTCAGCTCTAAGTTAAAAAACCTGGGCCTGCCCACTGTTCCTCTGGGAAAAAAAGTAAAAACTTTGCAAGAAATAGAATCCTTTTATCTGGAGTTGCAAAAGCAGAGGAATTCCCTTCCCTTTGAAATAGACGGAGTGGTGATTAAGGTAAATTCCCTGGCTCACCAAAAGCTCCTGGGCTTTACAGCCAAGTCCCCTCGTTTTGCCCTGGCCTTAAAATTTCCAGCCAAGCAAGGCATAACTACCCTTAAGGATGTGCTTTTTCAGGTGGGCAGGACAGGAGTAATCACTCCAGTAGCCCTTTTAGAGCCCCTTTCTTTAGGCGGTGTGGTGGTTTCCAGAGCCACTCTCCACAATGAAAGCGAAATCAAAGCCAAGGATTTAAAAATAGGCGATAAGGTGCTGGTACAGCGAGCTGGAGATGTAATCCCGGAAGTGGTGCGGCCCTTAAAGGAAGAGCGAACTGGGGAAGAAAAAGAAATCATTTTTCCTGAAAACTGCCCTGTATGTGGAAGTAAATTGCAAAAATCCACTCAGGAGGTGGCCATTCGCTGCGAAAACATCTCCTGTCCAGCCAGATTAGAAGCAAGTTTGATTCACTTTGTTTCCAAAAAAGGCCTGGATATAGAGGGATTGGGTAAAAAGTGGATACCCCTGCTTATGGAAAAAGGACTGCTCCAGACTCCAGCAGATATTTTTCGCTTACAAAAGGAAGAACTGATAAAACTTCCCCGCATGGGAGAAAAATCTGCTTCCAATCTACTTCAGGCCATAAAAAGGGCTAAAGAAAAGCTCACCCTGGACAAACTGATCTATGCCCTGGGCATCAGGCATGTAGGTGAACAAACCGCTAAAATCTTAAGCAGCCACTTTAAAGACCTGGACGCCCTGAGTCAGGCCAGCAAAGAAGAATTGATGCAATTAAAAGACATTGGACCAGAAGTGGCCCGTTCTATTGTGGAATTTTTTAGCCTCAAAGAAAATCAAAACCTTTTACAGGACTTAAAAAACCTGGGACTCTGGCCCCAGGCAAAAAAAGAAACTGCCGAGCAAAACCTGCCTTTGACAGGAAAAACTTTTATCTTTACTGGAAAATTAAAGAGTTTGAGCCGTGCTCAAGCCAGAGCAAAGGTAGAAACCCTGGGAGGAAGGGTGGTAAGTGCCATTTCCTCTCAGGTGGATTTTGTGGTTGTAGGCGAAGACCCTGGCAGTAAATTGGCCAAAGCCAGGAAACTAGGTTTAAACACCATCTCAGAAACAGAGTTTTTAAAATTAATCTCTTAAGCAAAAGGAGTTTTTATGCATACACCTTTAATTATCCTGGGAGCAAAGGGTAGAATGGGCTCAACTATCACCACCCTGGCCCTGGCTGACCCGGCTTTGGAAGTAAAAGCCTTAATTGAACGAGAGGAAAAGTTAAAAGAAATTGAATTTAGCCAGCCTTTTAAGACCTCCAGCCTGGAAGAAGCCCTGCAAAAATTTCCTGGCAGTGTGGTTATTGACTTTACCACCCCTAAAGTGAGCCTGGACACTGCTAGACTTTGTGCTAACCTGCAGGGAAAGGCAGTTATTGGCACCACTGGCTTTAGCCCTGAAGAAATCTCCATCCTAAAGGACCTGGCCCAAAAGACTCCTTTACTCCTGGCCCCCAACATGAGTGTGGGCATAAACGTGCTTTTAAAGATACTTCCTCAGCTAGTAACCCTGCTGGGAGAGCAATACGACCTGGAAATCAGTGAAATCCACCACAAGTTTAAAAAGGATGCACCCTCTGGTACTGCCCTAAAACTAGCAGAATGCCTGGCTGCAGCCAGAAAGGTGGAGCTAAAAGAGGTGGCCAGGTATTGCCGTGAAGGTATCATTGGCCAAAGGCCTGCAGGAGAAATAGGCCTGCAAACCCTAAGGGGTGGAGATGTGGTTGGCGACCATACTGTGTACTTTTTTGGCCCGGGCGAGCGCATAGAAGTAACGCATAGGGCTCATTCCAGGGAAACCTTTGCCCAGGGAGCCTTACGGGCAGCCAAATGGCTTTATACTAAGCCAGCAGGCAAACTCTATTCCATGGCTGATGTCTTAAGTTAAAAAAATTAAAAAACCAGGCTCTTAAATTTAAGGTCAGGACTTAACTCTCCTGACCTTTCTTATCTTTAAAAGAAGTAAAAGGAGTTAAACTCACTTTGAATATACTTGTCTGGCAAACTGCTTTTTTAGGTGACCTTATCCTGACCACGCCTTTAATTGCCTCTTTAAAAAACCTTTACCCCCAGAGCAAAATCACTCTGGTAGCCAAAGGTTTTGCCAGGGCTGTATTTCAAAATAACCCCCACTTAGATAACCTGCTAATATACGAAAAAAAGGAAAATTTTTTTAGCTTTATCCAGAAACTAAAAAAAGCCCGCTTTGACCTGGCTATCTCACCTCACCGCTCTCATCGAGCCAGTCTGGCCCTGTTTTTAAGTAAAATCCCCCAAAGAATTGGCTTTGACCGGGCTGGATTTTCCTTTTTATATACCAAAACCTTTCCCCATGCTTTTGACGGCACCCATGAAATAGAAAGGAACTTAAGCCTATTGCAGGGTCTAAGTACCTATGCCAAAAACAAACTTGTTTTTGAACCCAGACTCTACCTAACCTCTAAAGAGAAAAGTATAATCCAAACTTATGGGCTCACTTATAAAGACTACTTGCTCATTGCGCCTGGCAGCAAATGGCCCACCAAACGCTGGACCAGGCAAGGTTTTCAAGAGGTAATCTCTTATTGGCTAAAGAAAAAAGTACAGGTGGTTTTAATTGGCGATAGGGAAGATGCACCCTTTGCAACCCAGATTACAACTGGCTTTAACTCCCCTCTCCTCTTAAACCTGGTGGGCAAAACTTCCTTACGGGAAAGCTTTGGGCTGATTAAGGGAGCCAGGGTTATTCTTTCCAATGATTCTGCACCAGTACATATGGCCCAGGCCCTGAACACGCCTGCAGTGGTTATCTTTGGTCCCACCATTACTGCTTTTGGATTTTATCCCTATAAACTGGGAAAAGTCCTGGAAGTGCCCTTAAAATGCAGGCCCTGCGGACTGCATGGCCATAAAGCCTGCCCTCAAAAGCACCACCATTGCATGCAACAAATAGAGGTTCCCCAAGTCATTACCAGCCTGGAAAATTTTTGGGAAAAGGGCCTGTAAACCGGTTCAAAAAACTTAACCGTAAAAAAAATTGAACCAGGGTCAAAAAAAAGTCAAAATTAACTTGACAATTTTTTCCTTTTCCCTAATATGCCTTGCTTAAGGAAAAGGGAGAAAATCTCTTTTTCGGCGTCAGGGGTCTTTGTTAATTGCATAGGGGTTTTTGAGTTGCACTCAAAAACAACACTTCAAAAGGAGGAAAACTTAACATGAAAAGATTTGCTATTCTTGCAATCATGGCTGCCTTTATCCTGGGCACTGTAGCCATGGCTTCTGCTGTTGAGCTCAAAGCTCGTGGTGCTTGGCGCGCCCATGCCAACTGGACTGATAATTTGAATTACCAGGATGCCGACAACACAGATGGTGACGGCCAGAGTGAAGATGATTTTAATGTTAAAGAAAGAGCTAGAGTCTGGTTTGATTTTATTGCCAATGAAAATGTAAAGGCTGTTTTGGGCCTGGAAATTGGTAACTTCCGTTGGGGGCAACCTGGCGCTGCTGACCTTTCTTCAGATAACCCTGGTATTATCAAAGTAAAACACGCTTACCTTGATTTTAATCTTCCTGAAACTCAAATCAATGTAAAGGCTGGTTTGCAGTGGGTAGAACTGCCCAGTGCTTTTGGTTCCAACATTTTTGGTGGTGATGTAGCTGCTCTGGTTACCACCATCCCTGTTAATGAAATGGTTTCTGTAGTAGCTGGTTGGGCCAGACCTTATGATAAATATGAAGAAGATGGTAACAATAGCAGAAACGATGAAACTGATATTGCCTTCCTGGTTGTTCCTGTAAAACTGGATGGCGTAGCCTTAAACCCCTTCTTCGCTTATGCCTGGATCGGTAAAGATAGTGGCCTTCCTGCTGATAACGGAGATGGTGGCTATTCTAACCTCCCTGCAGGTTTAACTTTTGAAGATGATTCTTCTGCCTGGTGGGCTGGTTTAAACTTTAAGGTAACCATGTTTGATCCCATCGTAATTGATGGCGATCTTAACTATGGTAAGGTTGATGCTGATACTACTGGTGATGATGTAGATGTTGCTGGTTGGTTTTTTGATTTAGCTGTAAGTTACAAAATGGACATGATGACTCCTCAAGTTTTCTTTGTTTATAGCACTGGAGATGATGCCAGCGATTTAAAGGATAACGATTATGGACGTTTTCCTGTATACTACACTGAAGTATTTGCTCCTACTACCTTTGGTTTTGCTGGTTCCAGCTTTACCTATGACAGTGAAATTGGAGCTTATGCCTCTGGCCTCTGGGCTGTAGGTTTTGCCTTAAGAGACATTAAGTTTGTTGATAAGCTTTCTCATGAGTTTATCCTTATGTATGCTAGAGGTACAACTGACAAAGATGCTGTAGATGATGGTTACTTAGATGATTCTACTTTAACCACCAAAGACTCTCTTTGGGAAGTTGACTTCAACACCAAGTATCAAATGTATGAAAACCTGGCAGCTATCGTAGAACTTGGTTACCTCAAAGCCAACTATGATGAAGATTTAGGAACCAGGGGTGACAACTACAAAGATGATGCTGCCTGGAAAGTTAGCGTAGGTGTTACCTATAACTTCTAATTTCAAACTATAACCCTGACGCCTGCAAGCAAAAGGGCCAGGCTTTGAGCCTGGCCCTTTTTATTTTTTTCTCCAAATCTAAAATAAAAAAGGCCCTCTTTTGCACAGAGGGCCTTTTAAACAAAAAAACAAACCCCAACTAATCTTCGGTCATGCTAATACACTGAGCAGGGCAGGATTCAATGGCCTCTTCTATTTCTTCTTTGCTGGCGCCATCAGGATTAATCACATAGGCTTTGTTTTCGCTTTCATTATAGGCAAAAACTCCAGGACAAAGCTCTACACAGGTTTCACACCCAATGCATTCATCCTGGTCTAAAATAACTTCTCTACTCATAACAAACCTCCTTTTTAGTTTAAATTCTAGCTAATCCCAAAAATAGGGTATGTAAAGAGACCAGAATGAAAATATATCCCTTGTACAACCCTTTTTTGGGTTTAGAACCAAAAGTAAGCTCCACTGCCCTGTGAGGGCAAAGGGCAAAACAGGCCAAACAATTGGTACAATAGTGATTAATTTTAAACTTATCTTCCCATTTTTCAATGGCCTGATAAAGGCATTTAGCCTGGCAAATACCACATCCTGTACACTTTTCTAAGTTTATCCTCAATCTTAAGGGATTAACTTTACCTAAAAACACACTAACCAGCCCCAGAGGGCAAAAGCCAAGACAATGGGTCATTTTCCCCTTTTGATAGGACCAGAAAACAATAAAAAACAAACTAACCAGGCCAAAAATACTTACCAGGAAAAACAACACCTGCCCTTCTAAAACTCCATAGCGTCCCATTAAGGCCAAAAGCACCACCAGAGCCAGATTAATCCAGGCTCCTTTCCTACTAAGGGGGGCTTTAGATTTTCGCTTTTGTAAATTGGCTCCCCAATTATCCAGCCCTCCCACATAACAGAGATGGCTACACCAGGCAGGACCTACCAGCAAAAGAGTGCTCAGAAACAAACCCAGCATGAAAAATCCTCCCCCACGGTAAAGAGGGCCACCAATAATCAGGGCAGGAATGGGAAAATGCAACTTACCTGTAAGCAAAAAACGACCATCCACCCAGAGCCCCAGTCCCAATTGGAAAAAAAAGACCAGGGAAAAAAGAGCCCAGATTTTGGGCCTGAGCCTGTACTGTTCTTTAGGCCTTAAAAACCTTTCTCCCACATAAACTCCGTATAAAGCCAGTAAAAAAGCCTGAAAAATCCCCAGCTTAAAAACAAAACGGTCAAAGAGAAGTAAAGGAAAAGAAGATTTTAATCTTAAAAAATTAAGTAAACCAAAGACAACCAAAAAGATAAAAAGTAAAAAAAATCTATCCTTTACTTTTTCAAAATTTTTCCAGCTAAAAACTAAAGCCAAAAAGGTGAATAAAACCACCAGAAACATAATAAACACCAGTCTAAACCAGGGCATATGGGCCTGTATTCTAAAGGATATCAGAGTATAACTCACTTCTATCCAGGTAAAAAATAAAAAAATAAGTGCCAGGGGCAGTATAATTTTACTTAATCTTAGATTAAAGATAGTTAAAATCAGCAAGAAAAAAAAGATTAAAACAAAATTGAGCTCTCCCATTCTAAAAAAATGGGCCATGCCCAAAAGCAAGCTAAAGAGAATTGTTCCCTTGTTTAGAAAACCCATCTCTTATCTCCTGAGGAGAATAAATAGTAAAAAGTTCCTTGCCCTGCTTTACCGCACTCCTTTCCAAAAGTTTAAGCACAAAGGCCAAAAAAGAAACCATCTTTTCTAAAGAAAGCCTATCCACTTCCTTAGCCAGCCTGGCATGTCTTCCCAATCGCCCTCCCAATAGCACCCTTACCTGTATTTCCCCTCTGCTAAGAGCTTCTTGTTCACAGGCCAAAGCACACTCTCCACACCCCAGGCAATTTGAAGTAAGTTCTAAGCCTGGCTCAAGTAAAATAGCCTGCTCCTTGCAGGCCTGCAAACAAAGACCACACTTCACACACCTATCTACCTGCACCTTTATTTCTGCCCTGCCAATAAACCCCACATCCTTGATTTGAGAACGGGCACAGGCATTGGGGCAGGCAGAAAAGCCTATTTTAAATAAATGATGTTTTTTAAGGTCCTTTTCCTGTCCCCAGGAAGAAGTTCTGACTATATTTTTTATCCTTGCAAGTAGGTTAGGACCATCTAAGACTAAAGCCTGGGGGCACTTTCCCTCTACTCCTCTACAAAATTCCAGTTCAAAACCACCTATTCTTTCCTGCATCTATTACCTCGTCAAAAGTAAACAATAAAAACTAGTTTTAACCTTCTTCTAATTTCATTTTTCTCTAAAACTTAATTTCTAATATTTGAAACCACTTTGACTTAAGTCAAATTTTTTCTCCCTAAAAGTAAAAAAAATTGCCTTTTTTCTTTGTATAGTATATATTTGACTCCAAATAGGAGAGGAGGAGTTATGAAAGTCCTGTTAAAGATTTTTATGGTCTTAGGTATAGCTATTTTTATTGGCTTTCCACTCTTTAGTATGACCTATTACACCATGGTCAGAACCTCAACTCCTGGTTTTTGCTCTTCCTGTCATGAAATCAGGTTTGCCTACAACACCTGGAAAAGTTCTTCCCATGCCTTTAATTCCAAAGGAATTGTGGCTGATTGTATGGACTGCCACCTACCTGCGCCTCAGGACACCTGGAATTTTTTCTATGCCAAAACCACTCACGGTATCAAAGACATCCTGGTTCACCTTTCTTATGATGACCCGCTTCAAGAGTACGACCACGAAGAAAATCGCCAGAAAGCCTATGCTTCTATCAAAAACGACCAATGTCAAAAATGCCACCGCAACATTCTCTATTTAAGCAACAAAAGAGGAGCCATGCTTGCCCATCGCTCTGTGCTTTATCCCAGACCTGGTTATGAAAAAAAATGTACTGACTGCCATCAAAACCTGGTACACAAGGCCAAAGGTTTTTACCAATTGGGACAAATGTAAATAATTTTTTATAAACCAAAGGAGGTCTTATGAGGGGGAAATTTAAATGGGTTCTTTTACTACTGTTGCTCAGTATAGGCCTGTTTACAGGCAACATACTGGCCAAAAACTTTAGTAAAAGCAAAGAATTCAGGTTAGAAAGAAGTCTCTCCAAACAGGGACAAGCCTGTATTGAGTGCCACAAGGTAGAAACTCCTGGGATTTTTGTGGATTGGGCCAATTCCAGACACGCCCATGCCAATATTTCCTGTATTGACTGCCACCAGGCCGATGCCACAGACCCGGATGTAAACAAGGCCCACTTTAAGCAATACGAAAGAAGCGACAACAAGTGGGGAACCTCTGAATACCGGGTACCCATTGCCACGGTAGTTACTCCCAAAGATTGCTCTCGCTGTCACCCTGATGAAGTAAAGCAATACTCCAGAAGTAAACATGCCAATACAGTAGAAATTATGTGGAAGCTGGACCCCTGGCTCAATCAGGGAATGAACACTGACTGGGAAAGGACTGCAGGCTGTTTTTACTGCCATGGCACAGTGCTTAAGCTGGACAAAGAAGGAAAATTAGACCCTAAAACCTGGCCCAATGTGGGCGTGGGAAGGGTAAATTTAGACGGCAGCTTGGGCAGTTGTACCAGTTGTCACACCAGGCACAGATTTTCTGTGATGGATGCCAGAAAGCCAGAGGCCTGTGGACAGTGCCATTTAGGTCCTGACCATCCCCAAATTGAAATTTATACTGAGTCCAAGCATGGCGACATTTACCAGGCCTTTAAAGAAGAATACAATTTTGAAGCTGCTCCTGGCACCTGGACTCCTGGAGTGGATTTTAGAGGTCCCACCTGTGCTTCCTGTCATATGTCTGGAGCAGGCACAGTGCTTACCACCCACGATGTTACTGAGCGTTTGTCCTGGGAGACACAAGCGCCTTTAACTGTAAGACCAGAAAATTTTAAACCCTTCCCGGCCCAGACCAACTGGAAAGTAGAACGCGACAAAATGAAAGAAATCTGTAAACAATGTCATGCTCAAAGCTGGGTAGATGCTCATTATGTAAAACTGGATGAAGTGGTCAAAGAATATAACGAAATTTACTTTAAGCCAGCCAAAGAAATGTTGGATAAACTTTACGCCAAGGGCTTATTGGACAAGAGCAGGTTCTTTGATGAAAAATTAGAAGTGGAATTTTATGAACTCTGGCACCACGAAGGTAGAAGGGCCAGAATGGGAGCAGCCATGATGGCTCCAGATTACACCTGGTGGCATGGTTTTTATGAATGCAAACATCGTTTTAACCAGTTTATGGCTGAAGCCAAACATCTCCTGGAAACTGGCCAAAAGGCAGAAAAATACGAAAACTTCCCGGGCACTGGTGGAAGCACAGTAAGGCCAGTGCAAATCTTTGGACCTAAAAAATAACTTAAATAAGGGGTAGCTTAAGCTACCCCTTATTTATTTAACACCTCTGCGTTATAACTACTGCGCACCAATGGACCAGCAAAGACCTTTAGCCCCAAACTTTCTCCCTTTTCCTGGTAATATTTAAACTTTTCTAAAGAGACATATTCCTGCACAGGAAAGTGTTTTTTGCTGGGCTGTAAGTATTGACCCAAGGTAACCCAATCACAGTTTACGGCCTTTAAGTCTTCTAAGACCTGCAGGACTTCCCTTTCCTCTTCTCCCAGACCAAGCATAAGCCCACTTTTGGTGATTACTTCTCCCTGGGCCAGTTCTTTGCTCCACTTTAAAACCTGTAAGCTTCGTTTATAATCAGCCTGGGGACGCACCTTAGGATAAAGGGAAGGTACTGTTTCTAGATTATGGTTGAGCACATAGGGCTTAGCTGCCAGAACCAGGCTAAGGGCTTCTTTACTGCCCTGAAAATCCGGAATCAAAACCTCCACCTTTAATTCTGGATTTTCCTTGAGCAAGTTAATCACTCTGGCAAAGTGTAAAGCCCCTCCATCTAAAAGGTCGTCTCTGGTCACAGAAGTAATAACCACATACTTTAAACCCAGCCTTTTAACTGCCTCGGCAATTCTTTCTGGCTCTTTGGCATCTACAGGCTCAGGCTCTTTATGCTCTATATTACAAAAGGTACAACTGCGCGTACAATACTTGCCCAAAATCAAAAAAGTAGCTGTGTGCTTGCAAAAACATTCAAAGATATTGGGGCACCTGGCGCTCTGGCAAACAGTATTTAAGTTTAAATCCCTTAAAAGTTTTCTCGTCTGGCCAAAATCCTTTTGAGTAGGTAGTTTTATCCTCAGCCACCGGGGCTTAGGCAAATACTTTTTTAAAGCCATTTAACAAATCCTCTTTTACCTGTTTTAGAGAAGGTTTATACTTGCTTTCCAGATAAATAGAAGTCATTTGCCTGCCTAATCCGCAAGGGTTAATGTATCTAAAGACGCTTAAATCCTCTGTTACATTTAAGGCCAGGCCATGATAGGAAACCCATTTTTTTACGCCAATACCAATGGAGGCAATCTTTTTTTCCCCCACAAAAACTCCACTAAGGCCTTGAATACGCCTGGCTTTAATTTCATAAGTCAACAGGGTTTGCAAAATTACTTCTTCCAAATCCCAGAAAAACCTCTTTATTCCCCCTGGCCTTTTACTCAACCTAAAAATGGGATAGGCAACCACCTGGCCAGGAAAATGGCAGGTAATATTACCTCCTCTGGAGCTTTTAACCAGCTTGATTCCCTTTTCCTCCAGGATGTTTTGAGGCAAAAGTAAATTTTCCTCTCCTCCATGACGGCCCAGGGTAATCACGGGCAAATGCTCCAGGAGTAAAAGCACCTCTTCTTTGCCTGCCAGCACCTCCTGATGGTAATCCAGTTGCAAACTCAAGGCCTGTTCATAATCAATAAGTCCCAGATCCAGTACTCGCATTTTTACCCCTTTTTATTTTGACTTTCTTTAAATTTTTTCTTTAAAATACTTCAAAAAGGAGTTTCCCATGTCTCAAATCAAAGAAGCTATCACCTTATCCTTTCTGGCTGATTCCCTGGCCCTAGGCGGCCACTGGATTTATGACCAGAAAGTGTTAAAGAAACATTCCTGGGAGCATCTACAAGCTCCTCTAATCAAAGACTTTCACCCGCACAAACAAGCAGGCGAGCTTACCCACTACGGAGACCAAACCCTTGTCCTGCTTCAAAGCTTGGCCGAGAAAAAAGAATTTGACCTCCAGGACTTTGCCCTGAAATGGCAAAATCTTTTTCTCGACTACTCAGATTATATTGATCATGCAACCAGAATTAGCCTGGACAATTTCAAGCTGGGCTGGGGGCCAGAGGATAGTGGCTCCATGATGAACGACTTAGCTGGTGCAGCCAGAATTTTTCCTCTTTTTCTCCTTTATGCCAGGGATTTAGAAGTCCTGGAAGAAGCCGCGCAAGCCCAGACAGCCATGACCCACAAACATGAACAGGTAGTGGAAGCAAGCTCCTTTCTGAGCAGGGTGGGTTTTGCCCTGCTTCAAAATCCAGACCTGGAAAAGGCCCTGGAATTTGGTCTGGAAAAAGAGTTTACTTACCTGCCAGCAAAAAAGTGGCTGGAAAAGGCCAGGGCACACTTAGATCTGCCAGCAGACCAGGTCCTTTTAAAACTGGGGCAAACCTGTCACATTGATGAGGCCTTTCCTGCTACCCTCTATTTACTCCTGAAATTCTTTACCACTCCTAAGCAAGGACTTATAGCCAATGTCTTAGGTGGAGGAGATTCTGCAGCCAGAGGCCTTATCCTTGGCTTTTTCTTTGGTTTAACCCCTAAGGGTAAGGAACTCCTTTCGCTTTGGCTGCCAGAGTTTAAACTGGCTGCTACGCTCAAATCCCTTTTGGACCAATTTTAAGGGGCAATTTTCCAATTTTCAGGAGACAAAAAATGTACGGAGTATATAAAAAAATCCTTCGCATTAACTTAAGTGAACAAACTTACTTCTTTGAACCTTTAGACCCAGAAATTTTAAGTCAATATCCAGGAGGTAAAGCCCTTGGCACTTACCTGTTAGCCCAGCAGGTCAAAAGCAAAATCAATCCCTTATCTCCAGAAAATCCCCTTATCTTTACCACTGGTCCCTGTAGCCAGAGTGTTATTTGGGGCAGCAGTAGATATGCTGTTTTTGGTATTTCTCCCCAAACTGGCTTTTATGCTGAATCCTATGCAGGAGGAAAAGCCCCTGAAGCCATGGACAGAGTGGGAGTAGATGCCCTTATTTTAGAAGGGCAAAGTGCAGAGCCAGTGGTCTTAAAAATAGAAGAAAATAGCTGCACCTTTTATCCAGCCCAGGACCTCTGGGGCAAGGATACCTATACTACAGAAGATGAAGTCTTAAGGCGATATGGCAATCCCAAACTAAGGCCCGGTGCCCTGGTCATTGGCCCAGCAGGGGAAAATCAGGTAAGTTTTGCTCTCATTGAAAACAACTATTGGCGCTCTGCAGGACGCTGTGGGCTGGGAGCGGTCCTGGGGGCCAAAAAGGTAAAAGCCCTTGTTTTTCAAGGACAAAGCAAAAGAACTATAGCCAGGGAACAAGAACTAAAAAATTTTGCTTTTGAATTCCTCAACAACTACCGTAATCATCCTGTAAGCAAAAATTACCTAAATTATGGCACCACCCAGATGGTCTCCATCTTAAACCAGGTAGGTGCCTTTCCTGCTCGTTATTGGCAACAGGGGACTTGTAGCCACTGGGAGCAGATAAACGGAGAAGCCTTAAGAAAACTTTTACAGGTAACTCCTCATGCCTGCCCCAGGTGTTTTCTGGCCTGCGGCAAAATTTCCACTGTGCCCCAGGGCAGGTATAAAGGACTTACTGTAGAAGGACCAGAATATGAGACCATCTTTGCCTTTGGTGGCCTTTGTCTGGTCAAAAGCCTGCCTGAAATCATGTATTTAAACGACCTTTGCGACCAACTGGGGCTGGACACCATTTCCGCAGGCAACCTCTGTGCCTTTACCATTGAGGCTGTACGCCAAAAGAAGGTAAAATTTGACCTAGATTACGGCCAGACAGAAAAGATTGCTGAGCTTATTAAACTCATTGCCTTTAAGCAGGATATAGGAGAAGTTCTGGCCCAGGGCATAAAAAAGGCTGCCCAAAAATGGGATATGGAAGATTATGCCGTACATGTAAAAGGTCTGGAACCCGCAGGCTATGACCCCAGATACTTTAAAGGCATGGCCCTATCCTATGCCATTTCTGATAGAGGAGCCTGTCATTTAAGGACTACCTTTTACAAGCCAGAACTGGCAGGCGTTATTGACCCGGCCACGGTCAAAGACAAGGCCAGACTGGTCATTGACTATGAAGACCGCTTAAATGTCTTTGATAGCCTTATCCTGTGCCGTTTTTACCGGGATTTTTATCCCTACTCGGAACTGGCGAAAATACTTACTTTTATCACTGGAGATACCTGGGAAGAGCAAAGGGTGAAAAATTTAGGAGCCCAGGTTGCCCATCTGGCGAGAAAAGTTAACCTTTCTCAGGGTCTAACTTCGCAAGACGATTCCCTGCCCAAACTCTTTTTTAAGCTTCCTCTGGAAAATCAAGGTCCTTTAAGTGAGGAAGAGTTTGACTATCTAAAACAAGAATACTACCAGCTACGCGGTTGGCCTCTTGCTTAAACCTATCTTTAATTCCACTTTTTATTAGGAGATGCTATGTTAGCCAAGTGTGTTGACAATCTAAAATCCTTTATCGTTATGGACATCCTGGAGATGGCTTCTAAATTGGAACAACAGGGAGAGCACATCGTTCACTTAGAAATAGGAGAGCCAGATTTTCCCCTTCCCAGTGCAGTGAAAAAAGCCATTGAAAAAGGGTTAAAGGAAAATCACACCCATTACACGCACAGCCAGGGGATTCTGGAATTAAGAGAGGCCATTTGTGCCTATTATCAACAAAAATATCAAGTCCAACTAAACCCGGACCAAATCTTTGTCACCCAGGGCACTTCTCCAGCCTTGCTTTTGGCCCTGGCCCTCATCCTAAACCCCCAGGAAGAAGTGATTTTAACTGACCCCTGCTATGCCTGTTATCCCAATTTTATCCACCTAAGGCAGGGCATTCCCCGTTATCTGCCCATCTTTGAAGAAGAAGACTATCAGCTAGATATCTCTCGCCTAAAAAAGATGTTGACCCCTAAAACCAAGGCCCTTTTACTCAATTCTCCAGCCAACCCAACCGGAAAACTCCTTTCTGCTCAAAACCTAAAAGAACTAGCTGAGCTCAGCCAGGAGAGAAATTTGCTGCTCATTTCTGATGAAATCTATCACGGACTGGTCTATACTGGAAAAGAACATTCTCTTCTGGAGTTTACTCCCAGGGCCTTTATCTTAAACGGATTTTCCAAACTTTTTGCCATGACTGGCTTAAGGCTTGGCTATCTCATTGTACCTGAAGATTTTATCCTGCCCTTACGCAAAATGGCTCAAAACTTTTTTATTTGTGCCAATTCCCTGGCCCAGTTAGCTGGAATTGCTGCTTTAAAGGAAGCCTGGCCAGAGGTTAAGCAAATGGTTGCCACCTTTGCCCAGAGAAGGACCCATCTTTTACAGGGGCTACAGGAACTTGGCTTTGAAATCCCAAGTCCGCCTGAAGGGGCCTTTTATGTCTTTGTTAAGGCCAAACATTTAACCAAGCACTTTGAAAACAGTTCCCTGAACCTGGCTAAGGACATTTTACTTAAAGCCAGAGTAGGAGTTACCCCAGGCATTGATTTTGGGGCCAGAGGAGAAGGTTTTTTGCGGTTTTCCTATGCCACTTCTTTAGAAAACATCACTCTGGGACTGGAAAGGCTGAAAAAATACCTGCAGAAATTTTAATTAGAGGAATTTATTGAACCTATTAGTTGCTCTAAAGATGCCAAAATTTCTTGTTCAGAAAGGGAATATTTCTTTAGAACCTCTTTTAACGGGGTAAAAAGTTCCTTGCACAGGATACAAACCCCTAGGGTTTCCCCTAACTGACGGAAATACTTTTCAGTTTGAGGATACTTGCTTATCCAGTCCAGAAGGTTTTCCTCTACATTAAGCATTCTTGACCTCTTTTAACGCTTCTGGAATTTTTTGAATTATGGTTTCAATTTGGGTGGCTGGAGAAGGATTAGTCTTTGCTCCAGCTACTCTATTTACCTTAGCAGCTAACTCCATAGCTCCAGGAACATCAAAACCTGCATAAATCAAAGCACTGACCAAACCAGTAAGGGTATCGCCTGTTCCTCCAATGGCTTCCAGTGCTTCCACACAAGGAGCATCTATTTTGGACCTGATAACGCCTCTCTCTACCACTAAATCCTCTCTACCCTTGACCAGCATAAAAGTACTGGCATTGTTATGGGCATAACTCCTCTTAAGCAAGGTCTCCCGTTCCTCTTCTTGATGCAAAATAAACCCTCTGGTATAAAAGGGATGTGGAGCCTTTTCATCTGCTAAAAAGGCCAGCTCTCCCAAATCTGGCGTAAAAAGGTCATACTTGCCAGCCAAGCCACTCATTTTGGCTGCATACATATGCCCGGCATCTGCAATTAAAAAAGGCTTGGTAGGTAATTCTTCTATGGCCCAGAAAAGCTTGTACTGCCAATCCACATCCGGCAATAGGTAATGAAAAGTAATAACTCTTGGAGCTAGTTTAGCCAGTTCTTTTTGCAAAAAGGAATAAACCCTGTGGGTACCTTCACCTCGACCTATATCCCCAGCCAGGCACAAGTAAGGAGCATCCAATCCCAGTTCTTTACAGACCAGAAGAGCAGTAGCAGCCAGGGCAGTGGTCCCTCTATTAATTTCCAGCTTAAAATCCTTTAAAAAAATATTTGTTCCTCTTAACTCATAAACTCCGGTTAATAGGGGACAATTAAGAGAAGGATAAGTGCCAGCTAAAACAAGCATCTTTTTTGTATCTCCTCAAAGGCCAGGCCCAGGGCATAACCACATAAAGTATGACCACACTCTCTGGGATTGGGAGCTTCTTTAAGAGTTTTGCCAATTAACAAACTGGCTAAATAGGGCACATCCGGGCAACCTCCACCTGACACATTGACAATGCGCCCACTTTTCTTTTCCACGCTAATTTTCATGTTGGCCGCGCGGACCATAAAATAATCCCCAAAATCAACGACCTTAAACAGATCCACAGGTTGTAAAAGCTCCTCTTCTGCATCCAAAACCAGAAAATCCAGAGGCTCTATTTGCTTTTTTAAAAGCAAATTTTTACACCCCAAACTTTCCACTACCAATACTTCTAAGGCCAAATCACACCCTTTGCGTACAGCAGGAGGCGGGCCTACCACCTTAAACTTGTAGCCCGCCTCTTTTAAGACCTTTTCGGCTGCAATAACCTCACTGGTATTGGCAAAAAGAAAAAGCCCTTTGTCCTGTTTTGGAGTTTTTTTAGAGCTGGAAAAAAGATTAAAAAATTTTAACCACTTCACTTTTCTAAAACCAAACTATCTTCATTTTCTTCTTTTACCTGCCAGCCTTTACTGGTAGCAGCTCTGGTCACATTTTCCCTGGCAGTTTCAGTATCTACTAAAACTTTTATCTGCCCCCTGTCCATGGTTTTTATCTTTTCCAGAACCAGTAAAACAGGCTGGGGACAAGAAAGTCCTCTGGTATCAACTACTTCCATCCTATGCCTCCTTTAGGACTTTTTGCTCTGGGCAAAACCCACCCACAGACAAAAAATAAAACCAACAATCACACCTGCCATACCGTGCACCCCAATACCTTTGGGAGAGCTGGCCAGCCCAAAGTTATGGGCAAAGGCTGCGCCAATAATCATTCCCAGGACAAAAATACCAGCATCCCCATCACCTTCTCCTGCCAAAAACAACTGCCTGCCCGGACAACCTCCAGCCAGGGCAAAGGCCAAACCAGCTAGAGTCATGCCTGCAAAGTTCCAGAAGTGTTGGTCGTGGGCAATGGGTTGGTGAGCAAAACCAGGATGAAACTGCCCTAAAAGCAGGTTCATGCCAAAGGCTACCACTACTAAAGCTACTACTCCCCAGAAAAGATGTTTCTGGCCAAAAAGAAGTAAATCTCTAAAAGCCCCCATGGTGCAAAAACGACTTCTCTGGGCCAAAAAACCAATCACCAGGGCCACACCCAAAGAAGCCAGCAAAGGCGCATACATGGCCCCAGGTCCTTTTACAGAATAAAAAAGCACGTCATTTTTAGGAGCGCCTTCCAGGGGTGGATAAATAAAACGCAAAACAAGTAATCCCAGGATAAACAAGGGAAAAATATATCCAGCTAGAGCAGAACTGGAAGTGGACCTTCCCAAACTATAGCCGCGTTTAAAAAATAGGGTCCCTAACCAGATGCCAAAGATTAAGCCCAACAAGCCCACAATGGCATTACCATCACCACCTGCCAGACGAAGCAAGGCCCTCCAGGGGCAACCCAAAAAAACCAAAGCGCCAATCATGGCAAAAATGCCTAGAAAAAACCTGATTACTGGAGCTGAGCCTCCTCTGGGCTTAAACTCCTTAAAGGCCAAGGCAGCTAAAAAAGAGCCCAGCACAAAACCCAAAATCTCTGGCCTTAAATACTGCACCACTGCTGCCCGATGTAATCCCAGGGCTCCAGCAATATCCCTTTCCATACAGGCCACACAAATCCCCATATTGGGGGGATTACCCCACTTCTGGAGCAAAGGAGCAAAAAGGCCAATAAAAGCACCTACAGCAATAATCCCCCAGGAAGAAGCAAAAAAATTCTTCCATTTCCCCATATAAGACCTCCTTTTCTAATTTACTAACTTCAGCTTATCTTGGAGAAGCCAAAAAAAAGTCAAATAGTTTAAATCAATTGAAAACCATAATCAAAATAAAAAAAATCAATATAGCTTTTCTATTGTTCTCATTTTTAAAAGTGGTCCTATTCTTGCTAAAGAAGAAAATATGAAAAAAATTTTTCCTCTTTTGCTTTTTTTCTTTTCTCTGGCCTGTACCTATTCAGGCAAGCATGTGGTAAATGAAGCTCCTTTTACCCTGGCCTATCCTTATATCTATTCTCCGCCAGTGGTGGAAAAAAGTCCTGCCCCCCTTTTTGCTTACCCTGGAAAAAAGCCAGCTAAAACACAAAACTCTGCTCTTTTTTTCCCCTTTTATTACAACCCAGGGAAAAGGAATCTAAGCTTAGAGCAAACTTTAGGTAGAGTTTTTTATCAGACCTGGGCTGGAGAAAGAGTCTTTAAGGAGTCATTTTTTTGTCCTCAGAATCTAACTTCTAAAAAAGAAGCTCTAAACCTGGCCCAGACTAAAAAAGTGGACTGGGTAGTCATTGGTCAAATTACCTACTTACTGGATGGAGGCTCTCTTACCAATACGGCCCTGAGTTTACATTTAGAAATCTATTCTGCCCAGGACCAGAGTCTTATCTGGTCTTTGGACCACGCTGGCAGGCTGGATAGCTCTGCAGATATTGATTGGTACTTAATCAAAAGAAGGATTGTCTTACCAGAAGATGGTCTTAGTTATTTGCTCGCCCAGCTGGCTTTGGACCTGGCCAGACCTGTCAAAGCCTGGACTCAAGGAGAAGACTTTGAAAAGCTTATTTTGCCTCGAAAAGTCTCTTCTCCCTCTAAACCCCAATCATCACCTTCCACTTCTACTCCTTAACTTTTTCTTTAAAAAATTTTTTTTCACTAATTTCATTGCTTTTTTTCTATTCTTTTTTTAGGCGCTTTCCTGGTTGTTAAGATTGGCTTTAGAAAAAGGAGTGTGCCTCATGCAAAGAGATGGATTTAAAACTCGTTTTGGAATTCTGGCTGCCACTCTGGGCTCTGCAGTGGGTCTTGGAAACATCTGGAAGTTTCCCTATATGACTGGAGAGAATGGTGGAGCCAGCTTTTTACTGGTCTATTTGCTCAGCACTTTTTTAGTAGGACTGCCCATCATGATTTCTGAATTGGTTTTGGGTAGAACAGCCAAGGCCAATGCCATTACTACTTACTATCAATTACCTAAAAAAAACAAAAACTTTTGGTCTCTAATTGGTATAGGAGGAGTAGCTGCAGCCTTTTTGATTCTGGCTTTTTATACTGATGTGGCTGGCTGGGTCTATGCCTATGTTTACAAAACAATAACTGCCAACATCCTTTCCACTAGTCCAGAAGAGACCTCCAAAACCTTTGGCTCTCTTATCAGTACGCCCCTAACATCCCTGTTCTGGCAATGGCTGGTGCTTGGAGTAGTGGGGCTCATTATCACCATGGGTGCCTCTAAGGGAATTGAACGCACCACCAAAAAGCTCATGCCCTTACTCTTTTTGTTTTTAGTTATCATTGTGGTGCGCAGCTTGACCTTGCCCAAGGCCAAAGAAGGGCTTCTTTTCCTCTTTTCTCCAGATTTTAGCAAAATAAATGCTCAGGTGGTACTGCTGGCCATGGGACTGGCCTTTTTTAAGCTCTCCATTGGCATGGGAACCATGACCACCTATGGAAGTTATTTTAGAGATGATGCCAATATTCCAGCTACAGCCACCAAGGTTATGCTGGCTGACCTAAGTGTTTCCCTGCTCGCTGGCCTGGCCATTTTCCCGGCAGTATTTACCTATGGTTATGAACCCCAGGCTGGCCCATCTCTACTTTTTATTACCATTCCAGCCATTTTTGCCTCTTTACCCGGGGGAAGAATTTTTATGCTGCTTTTCTTTTTGCTGGCTTCCTTTGCTGCCACTGGAGCCATGCTTTCTTTGCTGGAAGTACCTGTAGCCTACTTTTGTGAAAGCAAAAAGATGTCCAGGACCAAAGCCACCTTGCTTTCCATAGCCATCCTGGTGGCCCTGGGTGCTACAGCCACTCTTTCTTTTAATGTCCTTAAGGATGTTAAATTCTTTAATCTCAACTTCTTTGACCTCTACGACTTTATAAGTTCTAACATCTTACTTCCTGTAGGTGGACTACTCATTGCCCTTTTTGCTGGTTGGACCTGGGGAAAAGAAAAGATATTTACTACCCTTAGCAACTATAATACCCTAAACAACCAGAAAATTATTTCCCTTTACTACTTTGTCCTCAAATACATCACACCTATTCTGGTCTTTATTATCCTCTTAAAAGGTCTAAAACTATTTTAAATAAAAAAGGCAGGCCAGGTGCCTGCCTTTTTTATTTTTACAATGTACTTTTAAAAAACTAATAGGCTTCTTCGTATTCCAGGTCCTTGGCTTCCAGCTTATGGCTAAAGGTCTTATATGCCCAAAATTGGTAGAAAATAACAATGGGTACAAAGATTAAAGCCACACCCAGCATAATCTTTAAAGTCAGGGGAGAAGAAGCTGAATTATAAATGGTCACACTATAAGCAGGATTTAAAGAAGAAGGCAAAAGGGCTGGATAAAGGCCAACCAGAGCAAAGGCTGTAACCCCCAAAATAGTGAGAGCTGAAGCCAGCCAGGCTTTAAGCCATTCTTGGGTACCCATATACACCCGACTTAAAACCAGGCCTCCTACCGGCAAAATAAGCAAGGCAAACCACAAGGGAGACTTGAGATAATTGGTAAAAAGTTTGGTTGCCACTGCCGTGTAGGCTAAAAATAAAACCAAGACCACGGTCAGCACTGCCCAGAGCTTACTGGCCATCTGGCCACTTCTTCTTTCCAAGTCTCCACTACCTCTAAGGGCCATCCACAAACCTCCATGCACAGCAAAAAGCAGGACAAAAAGCACTCCGCCCAAAAGTCCATAGGGATTTAAGAGGGTAAAAAGATTGCCCCGAAAAATACCCTGTTCATCTAAAGGCAGGCCTTTGAAAATATTGGCAAAAGCTACCCCCAGTAAAAGGGCAGGCAAAAAGCTGCCTAAAAACAAACATATTTCCCAGATCTTTTGCCAGCCAGGATTATCAATCTTGCTTCTGAATTCCAAAGACACCCCTCTTAAAATCAGGGCAATAAGCAAAAGGAATAAGGCTGTATAAAGGCCTGAAAACATTATAGCATAGGCCCTGGGAAAGGCAGCAAAGGTCACTCCACCAGCAGCAATTAGCCAAACTTCATTGCCATCCCAAAAGGGGCCCATGGCATTTAAGACATAGCGCTTTTCCTCTTCTGTCCTGGCCAAAAAGGGAAACAGAGTTCCCAGGCCAAGGTCAAAGCCATCCAGCATAAAATAGACAGCCCATAAAACTCCCCAGAGTAAAAACCAAATACTTTCTAACATTGTCCTTCCCTCCCTTTAATTAGCTGGTTCTGGGCCTTTGCGGGCAAATTTTGCCAACAAGTAAATGTCAGCAATTCCCAGTAAAGTATAAAGTATAGTCAAGGCCACAAAAGAAAATCCTACCTGGGAACTAGCAATGGGAGAGACAGCTTCACTGGTACGCATAAGCCCGTAAACAATCCAGGGTTGTCTTCCCACTTCAGCTACCACCCAACCAGCTTCCAGGGCAATGTAAGGCAGAGGAATAACATAGATGAGCAAACGCAAAAACCTGGGATTTTCTTCTAACTTGTTTCTGATTTTAAAGGCCCACAAAGCCAGAAGTGGAAAAAGAAAGCCTAAGCCCACCATGGTTCTAAAGGAAAGAAAGGTCAGGGTAACAGGTGGCCTATCTTCTTTAGGAAAGTCCTTTAAACCTTTTACTTCAGCCTGAAAGTCATGATAGGCAAGCATACTCAAAGCCCCTGGAATGGGCAAAATCTCCAGGGCATTGCGCTCATTTTCAGGGTCAGGAATCAAGAATAAGTACTGGGGAGCAGACTTTTTGGTTTCCCACAAAGACTCCATAGCCGCCAGTTTAGCAGGTTGAATCTTGGCCACTTCTGCTCCATGCATATGTCCTTGAACCACTTCCAGAAGGGAAAAGACAAGGGCAAAAATAACACCTATCCGAAAGGATTTGGAGAAAAGTGTCACCTCATTCTTCCTTAAAATATGATAACTGGAAATACCCAGGACAAAAAAACCAGCCAAAAGATAGGCACCACTTAAGGTGTGGACAATTTGTTGCCAGGCAAAGGGATTGGTCACTACAGCCATAAAGTCAGCAAGCTCAGCCCGGCCACCACGCATTACATAACCCAAGGGATTTTGCATAAACCCATTGGCAATCAAAATCCACAGAGCAGAAAGATTAGAAGCAAGGGCCACCAGCCAGATAGAAAGGGCATGCATTTTAGGAGAAAGCTTGTTCCAGCCAAAGGCCCAAACCCCAATAAAAGTGGATTCCAGGAAAAAGGCAGCTGTAGCTTCAATGGCCAGCAGAGAACCAAAAATATCTCCCACATATTCTGAATACCTGGACCAGTTGGTACCAAACTGAAATTCCAGAGTAATGCCAGTAACCACTCCCAGGGCAAAGTTGATTAAGAAGAGTTTACCCCAGAATTTGGCCATGCGCTTGTAATCTTCATCTCCAGTTTGCACATAGCGCGTTTCCATAATGGCTACCAAAAGAGAAAGCCCCAGGGTCAACGGGACAAAAATAAAGTGAAACATGGTAGCCATGGCAAACTGTAATCTGGATAAAAACAGGGCATCCATGCTACTCCCTCCTTTTAGGAGTTTAAAGTTTAAAATCTATCAATTCACCAAAACTTATATCCCAGAATTGCCGGTTCCAGAAAATATGAACCTTAAAGCCCAGAGGAAAAGGGAATTTGCGGGGAATATGTAAGCCAATCTCTTTGGCATAGAGTAAAGAATAAGCTAAAATATAAGGGTCCAATTCTTCTCTAAAAGTCTTTTTGACCTTGGGCCAGGCCTTTTTGGCCAGAAGCTCATTACCCTGGGCAAGCCTGGCTATTCCCCAGAAGGCCCCTCGCCTTAAAGGCGCATACTCCAGGAAATTGTCCTTTTCATTTTCTTCTTCTCTAAGGTAAGAAATAAGAATCTGGTGATACTCTGTAGCTAAATGAGGATTTACAGCCATTATCTCGCCCATGGACTCAGGCACTCCCCAGCCTATTCCACCAGATTCGTCATTGAGCATCCACATAAAACGACGCATCACTATCCTGGCCTTTTCTAAGCTCTCTGCAGCCAGACTATCCACTACTGCTCCAAACCCCACCACTGCATTCCACTTCACCTTTTCCTTTGTACTCAAAAGACCAGCAAACAGGCCAGGCAAGACTTTTTCAGGTGGAAAAGGCCTTAGGACCTTTTCCACCTCCTGGCTGTCACTTTGCTCTAGCAATCTTAAAATATCTTTTTTGACTTTTCTGGACATAGAAAAAGAGGCTCCTTGGGACCTCTTAAAACTTTTCTTTGATTTTCTTACCCAAATTCAGGCCCAGTTCCTTACACTTGGCCAGGGAATCATGCTCAGGGACAAAGCGAATACGCAAGGGTTCAAAGGGAAGTTCAAAATTAGCTTCTTCCAGAACCTTTTGCATGAGTTTAGGAGCTTCGCCACTCCAGCCATAAGAGCCAAAGGTAGCTCCCAGCCTATTGCTAGGCCTTAAGCCTTTCATATAGGTAAGAAAGTCTGCCATTAGAGGGAGCATATTGTTGTTGTGGGTGGGAGAGCCACAAATAACTGCAGCTGCATCCATTACTTCACCCATTACATCACTGTGGTGAAACTTTTTTAAATGCATGAGTTTTATTTCAATACCTTCCAGATTCAAGCCTTCACCTATGGCCTTGGCCATCTTTTCAGTACTGCTCCACATGGTGTCATAGACAATAACTGCTTTGGGCTTAAGCTTTTGTTCACTCATCTCCCCATAAAGGCCTAAAATATCCTTTACATGGGAGCGCCAAATAAGCCCATGGTCAGGAGCAATCATCTCAATTTCTAAGCCCAACTCCTCTACTTTGTTTAAGGTCTTTTTGACCAAAGGAGAAAAGGGCAAAATAATATTGGCATAATAATGCTTGGCTTCCTGTAAAATATCTTCCAGAGGATGCTGGTCGTCAAAAAGTAAATTAGAGGCAATATTTTGCCCAAAAGCATCATTGGAAATCAAAAGTTTTAACTCGGGGAGGTAGGAAAACATACTATCTGGCCAGTGTAACATTCTGGCTTCTAAAAATTGCACCTTATTTTTACCCAGTATCAATTCATCCCCTGTTTTTACTACCTCCAAGGGCCAGTTGCGGGGATGAAAGTGAGCCTGGATAAACTCCTTACCCATGGGAGAGCAAAAAATCTTTTCTGGCTTGGCCTTATCTACTATAAAAGGCAATGCCCCAGAATGGTCCATCTCCACATGGTTTACCACTATATAATCTATTTTCTCCAAAGGAACTAGAGAAGCTATCTGATGATATAAATCCCATTTAAACTTTTCGTCTACACAGTCAAAAAGAGTTATCTTTTCATCTATTACGAGGTAGGCATTATAAGTAGTACCTTCTTTAGTCTGAGAATAACCGTGAAAATCGCGTTTAT
Source organism: Desulfonauticus sp. (assembly GCF_055126295.1). Taxonomy (NCBI): domain Bacteria; kingdom Pseudomonadati; phylum Thermodesulfobacteriota; class Desulfovibrionia; order Desulfovibrionales; family Desulfonauticaceae; genus Desulfonauticus; species Desulfonauticus sp. The sequence continues at coordinate 59,362 of NZ_JBSRHE010000013.1, forward strand.
TCCAGTCAATAGCACCTACCCAAAAAACATTTTCTTTGATTTCCACTACAGCCATTTTTACTCCCTCTTTTCCTTCTCAAATTAAAAAAGGCCCCAGGAATTAATCTTGGGGCCTTGGATTAACTAATTTTACATTTTCTCAAAGTTTTCTTTAGTCGCTCCACACACAGGACAAACCCAGTCTTCAGGTAAGTCTTCAAACTTGGTTCCTGCTGCTACGCCATTATCAGGATCACCTTGAGATGGATCATAAATATAACCACAAATCTGACACTGCCACTTTTCCATAATCAAAAACCTCCAAACTATTCTACGAATTTAAACCGTTTCTTGGGTGTGCCACACACTGGACAACACCAGGTATCTGGCAATTCTTCAAAGGGAGTACCGGGTGGGATGTTTCTGCCCGGATCCCCCTTTTCTGGCTTGTACAAATAACCACAAACCACACACATATAATAGCCTTTTACTTCCTTTTCTGCCATCATTTATCCTCTTCTACATTAGAACCAGGTCCAGCCAGGGGACGAAAGGCCTTTTTACTGGCCCCACAAATGGGGCACTTCCAGTCCTCTGGCAAATCCTCAAATCTGGTGCCAGGAGGTATTTTCCCCTTTCTATCCCCTTTATCTGGGTTATAAATATAACCACAGTTAGTAGTCTGGCATTGCCACATTTCTTCCGGTTTAGCCATTTAAGCTACTCCTGTTATACATCTTTTTTCCAGAGTCCATGCAAATTGCAATATTCTCTGGCTGTGACCTTTTCTGCCTGCACACAAAATTCTGCCACAGGCTCATCACCAGGTTTTAAGAACTGACGATAAGACCTACCATCGGCAATAAGTTCAATCCATTCAATATAGTGCTCTTCAGCCATAGGATGAAGCACACTGCCCACAGTTACTTTGTAGCCATTGGCTGTCTTTTCCACTACAGGCACATGCTTTTCCAAAGCTGCGTCCACAGAGCCTTCTTTTAAAAGGCGCATGGGCTGGCCACAGCAAACCAACTCACCTTCACCAGCATGTACTACCTGTACGATATTGCCACAAAGATCACACTTATAAACTTCTAACAATTGGGGCATAGCCACCCTCCTTTATCTTTTTAAGGTTAAACACCTATTACCAGTTCTCAGCCAAAAGCTCAAAATAGGCCTGGGGATGAGCACAAGCAGGACAAAGCTGAGGAGCTTCTGCACCTACATGCAAATACCCACAGTTAAGACAACGCCACACCACTTCCTGGTCTTTCTTAAAGACCTTACCTTCTTCTAAATTCTTTAGCAATCCCTTATATCTTTTTTCATGCTGTTTTTCAGCCACAGCAATGGCTTCAAACACAGCTGCAATTTCATCAAAACCCTCTTCTTCTGCCACCTTGGCAAACTCAGGATACATCTTGTCCCATTCGTAATTTTCACCTTCTGCTGCAGCCTTTAAATTTTCTGCTGTAGTACCAATCACTCCAGCAGGAAAAGCAGCAGTAATTTCCACCTCTCCTCCTTCTAAAAACTTAAAAAGCCTTTTGGCATGCTCTTTTTCCTGCTCTGCTGTTTCTTCAAAAATTTTGGCTATCTGTACATAACCTTCTTTTTTGGCCTGTTTGGCAAAATAGGTATAACGGTTTCTAGCCTGAGACTCACCAGCAAAAGCAGTAAGCAAGTTTTTTTCTGTCCTTGTTCCCTTTAAAGATTTCATTTTCTTCCTCCTCTTTATTTTTTTATTTTAGTTTATTTTAATTTGTTTTCCTTTTCTTGACACCTGCTACACAAACCTATGATTTCCAGTTTATAATCTAATACTTTAAAACCGTTTATCTTTTTGTCCAGACCAAAATCAAAATCAGGCCCCAAATCCACCACCCGTTCACAGGCAATACACTTACCATGCAGGTGAGGATGGGGATTGCCGTCAAACCTTTTGGGCTGGCCTGCCATTTCCAACTTTTGAATTAAACCCAGTTCAGCCAGAATATCCAGGTTTCTGTACACTGTACCCAAACTTATTTTGGGCAAGTCCTCTTTGACCATGGCGTAGACCTCATCTGCGGTAGGATGTGTTTTTACTTCCCTTAAACGCTCTAAAATAACCTGTCTTTGCTTGGTCATACGCCGGTCTTTATTTACTATATTCATTATATTACCCTACTATTTTTCCAGAACATTTTGCAACCACTTTTTAATTTCAGGAGTAAGTCCAAATACACCCTTTAAAGAACCGTATTCTCTACGCACACTGCTTTTCAACTCCGCAGGCAAATCCAAACATACCAAATCTCTAGCACCATCAGAATTGGTGGCATACAAACAAACCTTGGGTTCTTCTTCCCAGGTATTTAAAACAAAGTAATAAGATACATCTTTCCCTGACTTTACAGGTGGAAAATATCCCCTATGGGGATTGTTGCCCCATTCTAAATACAGAGTAATTGCATCTTCATGGGTCATATCCCAATTAATAGGATACTGTCTTAAATCTTTAATGCTTCCCATATTTCCCTCCCTTTTAGCTTAAGGAGTAATAACACCTCTTGGGAGATATTACCTTTCCTTCTTCTTTTAACTTCTTAATTGCCTTGGAGACTTCCTTGCTATCCACGCCTAACTCTTTAGCAATATCTCCAGGCCTAACTGGCTTATTTAATTTCTTCATTACCTCTAAAACTTTTTCTTCCATAACTTCTTACCTCCTAAAAACTTTTAACCTCTTATTGATAACTATTACTATTATCATTTATTAAAAATTGTCAAGTTTTTCTTCTCTCTTTTTTAAAAAAAGAAAAAAGTTGACTTTTATCTAAAGGTGATTAAATTAAAACCTTTGTCGGGATGTGGCGCAGTCTGGGAGCGCACTTGAATGGGGTTCAAGGGGTCGGAGGTTCAAATCCTCTCATCCCGACCACTTAAGAAAAAAATAAAAAAGCAGCTCAAAAGAGCTGCTTTTTTATTTTTAATTACACTCACAAACTATTACTTAAGCAATTTCTTCTTACAGAACAGCAAAATATCTTTAGATTCTTGAATGATATCTGCGCTTTTTTGCTCAAACTTATTGCTATAGACTTCTACTTTTTTTTTATCTGGTCCTAACCATTGAATCATCTCATCTTGAAAAAAATAATACCTGTTTTCCTCTTTTTTAGGATTATCATAGTTTATAACATATTCACCTGTTTTTGGATCTACTTCCATAGAGTAAAAAAAACTAACTCCAAAAACAAAGTATAATTTATCTTTGTCATAATAATATTCTGAAACCTTTTTACCCGTTTCTCCATATATGATTCTCTTTACTTTTTTAATTTCATTATTACTATCTACCCAAAAATATACCTCTCCCCCTTCAGTAGAAACCTCAATTAAATCTATCTTAAATTGTTTATATTTTTTTAAATTAAAGACAGTATTTTGATATAACTTCCTAATCTCACCTATCCTAGCACTTAAATCACCACTGGCATAGGACCCTATAGGAATCAATAAAAACATAAACAACATAAAAGCCTTATTCTTCTTTAAACCCATCTTCACAAAATCCTTTTATTTACACTATGTTACAATGTGAACCCCAAACTTTTAACTGTTTAGTTAAAACCTTAATTTACTCTTAAACTAAGGCCTAGCACAAACCCTACTCCTATGTAAACTTTCTTATGTTTCTTTTGCAGTAAAGCATTTGTAAAGGTAAAAAATATTAATTACTTTTTCTACTACCGTAAATATTGACAAACCAGATTCATAAAAATACAAACCAATTGTAAACTATTGTATTTTAATTTTTTCATACCATAAAAAAATATTACGCTATCTACATCTATTAAAAGCTAACAAAATACACCTTTTAAACAAAAAACACTCTTCTAGTTTTGCATAAAAATCCATCTCATCTCTTCTTTACATCTACCATAATTTCACTACGGAGTATAATTAATTCCTGATCCAGTCCATGAGAGAGCATATCCAATCGGTTGGAAACCGACACTAAATGAACAGCAGAAATAGGACTTAATCTAAAGGGAAACAAAATGGGGGAATCTAAAACTGTTCTTAAATCCACTGAATCACCTCCACAGGCGTATAAAAAGGCCTCAATTAACCAGGCAATAAGTTCAGGATTTTCTATAGTTAACGAAAGACCTGGTACATATATGCCTTTTTCACGAAGTGGAACATTATTTTTAGCCTCATTAATAACACCCCAGGCCCACATTGAGCGTAATATGCGGCGCACAGCATCCTTTACTGTTGGTCTTTGTCCAAATTGTTCCATGACACGACGGCGAACTTGGGCATGACTTGCAGTGCCTTGAAGCTTAAGTAGTCTTCCAACATGGGAAGCCACCTTTCCCCAGAAAGGATAAGCTGCCATGGTCATTCCCCAGTGGACTGCAATATGGTCTTCCTGTGGAAGGCATGAAAGAAACCTAAGACCATCTTGTTGAAAAGAATGTAGATAGAATGGTGGATGAACCCATATATTCATCAGGATAGTTATAGTTTTGCTCAGAGATCCTCGCACCTTGGTATTGGCTGAGCGAAATACCTCCTGGAGCTCTTTTTGCAATAAGGATTTAATGTCGGATTTATTGTTGCCTGCCATGACAAGAGATGCAGTATAGCTAAGCCACTCAAGACGAATAATTCTATCAATTCCAATTTGATTATATCGTTTTTCCAAGTATAACTTCATGTATCTCCCTCACCCAAGCTTGTCCAAACTGGAATTAGCCTTTGTAATAATTAAACCCATCATTATCCAAGTTTATTTCTGAAATTTGGGGTTATGTATCTGAATGAAAGGCACAATCACTTCCTCAATACTAATCCCTCCATGACTCACTACAATTTCATCTTTCTGCACAAAAGCACTCCTGTTAGGTGCCAAAAGGGGTAGGTAATCTTCTGGAATACCAATGGGAGGCCACTCTATGGACTCCGGGAATCGCTCCTTGATTTGAGCCCTGAGCCTGGGATCGGAGTAGACACGCACGCGCTCGCCGCGCAGGTCCGCAACCGCCCCTTCGGCAGGCCTTCCTGCGCCTTTCGCCTCGATGTTTCCGTGGTCCGAAGCAAGGTAGACCTGGAAACCGCGGTCATGAAGCAGGCCGAAAAGGTCCCGCATGAAACCCTGTCTGGCCCATTGTCGAACCTGGTTGTGCATGCCCGCCGCACCCAGCTCCATGCCGTGCATGATCCGGTCGACCTTGTCGATGACCAGTCCGACGACACGTAGCCTGGGCCGGCTCAGTAGCTCGGAGACCTCGTCCAGGTCCCCGTCGCCTAGCCCCTTGGCGTAAGCCACCTCATTTGCGTTGAGCCCCTGATCGACCCAGAACTGCGTCCAAAGGCCCGGCTCCTTGCCTGTGGTATGGATACTCGCCGGGAAGTAGATCGGCTGCTTGCCGGCAAAGGCGGCCTGCCGGGAAACAGAGGTGATGGTGGGAATCCAGGCGAAAACGGCATTCTCACGGAACCGCAGCTTTGAATCCAGCTCTCCGAGCACCTCGCGCAAGGCGATCCATTGGTCCAGGGCGAGGCCGTCCACCAGCAGAAAAGCGATCTTCGTGCGCCGGTCGTTTCCGAAGCTTCGGACGAGGAACCGCGGGATGTGATGCAGCATCACCGGTGGCGCGGGCGGAAGGTTAATCAGGCTCGCGTAGCGCTTCACCACCCAACCGGTGAGCGCAGAATCGATCCGGGATCTCAATGCATCTAGGCGCTCCCGGTATCCTTCCGGCAGGGTGGTGTCCGGCTCCAGCTCCAAGGCGACGAGTTCCGCCCAACGGTAGGCGAAATGGAGCCACTCCCCATGACGCGCCTCCACCGTGGGGATCGTCTTCTCGATGGAATCTAAGAGCCCCTCCATGCGGCGGCGACGGTTCTCCACGGGGGAGACTTTGATGCCGTAAGCCACCCAGGTCTTGGCAAGCATCTGCGATTGCTTGTGCGGAACCGGCTGTAGCAAACCCTCGAGGAAAAGGTTGTCGATGTAAATGCGGACATCGTGGTGGTCGAAAGGCAAAAGCGTCGGTCCTGGAAACTCGAAGCCGGAGTCCGCCATGGTCTCCAGAGGCCAATCCTCGAACAGGCCGTTTTGATGCTCGCCATCCCTGGCTCGCACCCCTTCGGGGCGCCCTCCGGGCGTCCAAATCGGCTGTCCTGCCGATTTGTGACGAAGAATTTTGATGAAATGCTCATCGAGGATGGCCGGAATCCGCCCGCCGCGGTAATGGCGGCGCAGCAAGACCCGGAGCAGGTCCTGAGGCTCTTTGATGAGTTCCGGCGCGATCTCGAACACATGACGAAGGACGAACTCCTTCGTAGCGTTGTCGCCGAGCTGCCCCGGCGCGTGCCTCAATTGCGCATCGAACAAGGCGTCGAG
>NZ_JBSRHE010000014.1:0-61237 GCF_055126295.1 Desulfonauticus sp.
AGATTTGGGTGCAAATTCCTTGAACCAATCCTTTTCCATTACCTTAAAACCAGTGGCCACTACAATAGAGCCAACTTCCACTTCCAAAATCTCTCCCTCAGGATCTAACTTCAAGCCCCTATCGATGGCTCCAGCAGGACAGGCCTTCTCACAGGGAGCTAAAATGGGCTTACCTGTCTTCTTGCTTATCCTGGGCTCTTCTCCTTGCTTGCGGCCATCACAGTTACGGCAGTTATCCATATCTATTACAGCCTTCTTGGGCACTGCCTGAGGAAACATAATATAGGCTGCTCCCCTGGTACTAAGGCCAGCATTATAAGTATCAGTTACCTTAGCTGGACAGACCTCGGCACAATCACCACAACCAGTACACTTATCCCAGTCCACATAAGTCTGTTTTCTTTTTACCTTTACTCTAAAATTGCCCACAAAACCTTCTAATCCAACCACTTCACTGTAAGTAAGCAGTTCCACATTGGGATGATTAGCCACTTCTACCATCTTAGGGGTTAAAATACAGGCAGAACAGTCATTGGTGGGAAAGGTCTTATCCAGCTGTGCCATCACTCCACCAATAGAAGGCTCTTTTTCCACCAAATAGGTCTTATAACCCATTTTGGCCAATTCCAAGGCAGCAGAAATGCCTGCAATTCCTCCACCAATAACCATGGCAGCCTTGGTTACATCTATAAATTTGTCCTCTAAAGCCTCCAGATGTACGGCCTTGGCCACAGCAGAAGCAACCAATTGCTTGGCCTTTTCTGTAGCTCCTTCTTTATCATGAGGATGAACCCAGCTACCCTGATCTCTGATATTGGCCATTTCCAAAAGGTATTTATTTAAGCCGGCAGATTCCAATACGCTTCTAAAGATGGGCTCATGCGTCCTGGGAGTACAAGAAGCAACCACAACCCTATCCACTAAACCAGCCTGAATGTCCTGTTTTACAATCTCTTGCCCTGCATTGGAACACATAAAAAGATCTTTTCTAGCTACAACCACATCCGGCAAGCCCTCAGCAAACTTTCTAACTTCTTCTACATCTATTACTCCAGCTATATTTGTCCCACAATGACAAACATAAACTCCGACTTTAGCCATAACTACCTCCTTAAATAAATTAAAATTTGGCTAAAAAGACACTTTGATAAGTAATAAACAGACTTGTTCTTTAAAAAAGTCAAATTACTTTTTTAAATAATAAAAAGACAATCAATAGATTTTATATATGAAGAATAAATAAAAACTATAGAGATCTTAATTTAAAATTTAAATCTCTATAGTTTAGTTCAATAGAAAAAAGAAATTGGACACAGGAGGGTAAAAGATAGTTAAAAGAAAGGTAAAAGATAATTTTGCCTTAAGCGGGAAGCTTAAGCTTCCTGCTTAAACTAAAAAAATTTTAATAACCAAGCTCTCCTGCTTCTTCTTTACTCTCACCACCCATACCAGGGATTTTCATCATACCACCTTCAGGAAGCTGCACATTTTTAATTGCTTTACTGATAGCTTTTAGATCAAACCTGTTTATTAAAGAAATAGCTTCCTTATCCGTTATATTTTGATAATTACAAACAAAATAACGATTTTTACCTTCCAAATGAACCAAAATTCCTCCACATAAGGTACAATCTTCCCCGCCCTTGGTCACATCAGCTTTAAACCCTTGAATGCTGGTCTTATAAAGATGCTCCTTCCCCTTAAGGCCTTGGTTGGAAAGTAAAGCTGGAGAAACATTAAGCGCTTGTCCCAGGACAATGGAAACGCCAAAAATAATATCCTCGTTTCCTCCCTTAAAATAATCCCTAGCAGCTATAATACTACCTCCAGCCTCAAATCCATCCAGTTCATCGGCTGTATAACCTGGAAGCTGAACTTCTAAAAAAGGATATAAGTCCTCATGGGTAAAAGCAAAAGCTAGCGTTCCACTTAAACAAAATAAAAAGCTAATTGCCAACATCCTAATTATTTTCATAGCTCCCTCCCCTTATAATTTAAAATTAACTTTTCCTATTTTAAAATTGTTTTTTTAGCAAGAAGTTAAATATTTTTAAAACAACTAAGGGAATTTTTAACTTTGGAATAAAAGGAATTAAAGCAGGTAGTTTAAAAAGGATAGAAACCAAAAGAAATAGATGAAAAAAAATAAAACGATTATAACCACTATATATTTCTGGAAAAATATTTTAATTTAAGAGTTAAAAGGACAAAAAAAGGCAGGTGGGGATAAAGGCAACTAAAAAATTTTAAACCTTAATCAGGTATGCCCTAAAAAATTAACCTTTTAAACTTAAACTACTTACAACTAAACCATTTTATTTTCCACTCAAGATCTGGTTAAGAAAAAGTTTTAGCCTTTCTTCCTGAGGATTGGTAAAGATTTGCTCTGGAATGCCCTGTTCAATAATTTTACCTTCATCCATAAAAATCACCCTATCTGCTACTTCTCGGGCAAAGCCCATTTCATGCGTAACCACCACCATGGTCATACCTTCTCTGGCCAAATTTTTCATTACAGCCAAAACTTCTCCAATCATCTCTGGGTCCAAGGCTGAGGTGGGTTCATCAAAGAGCATTACTTTGGGATCCATAGCCAGAGACCTGGCAATGGCCACTCTTTGCTGCTGTCCACCTGAGAGTTGACCGGGATAAGCCAGGGCTTTGTCCTTTAATCCTACCTTGCTCAATAAAAACAAAGCCTTTTCTTCTGCCTCCTTTTTTTTACGCTTTCTTACCACCATCTGAGCCATGGTAATATTTTCCAGCACATTCATATGAGGAAATAAATTAAAGTTTTGAAAAACCATTCCCACTTCTGCTCTAATTTGGTTTATCTCCTTTTTAGCTTTTAATATATCCTGACCATTTATAATTATTTCTCCACTGTCAGGAAATTCCAGTCTATTTAAACAGCGTAAAAAAGTACTTTTACCTGAACCAGAAGGCCCAATAATAACTACGACCTCTCCTTTTTGAATATCACAACTAATATCTTTTAAAGCATGTAAAGTATGAGGAACATAAAAATATTTATTTACTTTACGAACTTTTATCATATTTAAACTCCTACAAAATAGCCTTTCTTTCCAGGTATTGAACAAACATGGACAGAGTAAAAGTCAAAACCAAGTAAAGAAGAGCACACACAATCCACATTTCAAAAGGCTGCAAACTGGTAGTAACAATCTCTCTAGTGGCTTTTGTTAATTCTCTTATGGCAATAACTCCTAATAAAGAAGAGTCTTTGATCAAGCTAATAAATTGTCCTGCCAAAGGAGGTAAAATGCGGCGAAAAGCTTGAGGTAAAATAACTTTACGCATGGCCTGGGCATAAGATAAACCCAGGGATCTGGCAGCTTCCATCTGGCCTTTAGATACAGATTGAATACCTGCTCTGACAATTTCTGCAATATAAGCTCCAGAAAAAATAGCCAGAGAAATTACTCCATACCACAAAGAAGGTATGGGAGGAAATCCATATTTACTCAAGATGGCATTGACCAGGGTGCCCACCACAAAATACCAGAGAAAAATCTGCACCAACAAAGGTGAGCCTCGAATAATTTCAATATAGGTGATAGCCAGATAACGCAGGGCAGGATTTTTAGAAATACGGGCAAGACCAGTTAATAAACCAATAATTATGCCCAGAATAATAGCTAAAACACTAACTTCTAAAGTTATGTAAAGGCCTACTAAAAATAGACCTGGCTTTCCCTTTTTATAAAAACCTATCTTATCTCCTGGATATACATAATCCCCTTCAGACAAAAGCAATTCTGATTTAGCAGGTAAAGAGATGGTTTCCTCTTCTTCTCCCTTAATAACAACTTTTATACCGTCTTTGTCCTCTGTAATACTTCTTATCTCTCCTTCTAAAGGAGAAGTAACATCTATTTTAGCTGTATAATAAAAATATTGGGGCACTCTATACCAGCGCCAGGTATACTCTACAGACTGAGAGGCAAAATAAACCAGATAGGAAAAAAGAAAAATTATGCCTAAAAAAACTCCTTTCCAGAACAAATTATAACCCAAACCTGGAGGCCTTTCCATACTTAAACGCTGCATTCTAGCTCACTCCCTAAAAAATTTAGGGTAGTCTTTTAGACCCTAAAAGACTACCCTTCCTTATTCCTAAGGAAAAATACAATTATTCAGCAACTTTTTTAAACCAATCAGTATTTCTCATCCATTTATTGTAAATACGCTCATACCGTCCATCGTTTTTAATCTGGCGTAAAAAGTTGTTTAACCAGTTCAAAAAGTCAGGATCACCCTTTCTTATGCCAAAGGCCAGAGGTTCATAAGTAAAAGGCTTATCCAGGTGAACAACTTTGTCACTTCCGTGTTGAGCCACAAAGACCACATTAAAGGGAAAATCATAGACAAAGGCATCAGCCTTCCCATTTAAAACCTCTAAAGCACCGTCTGCTTCTTTATCAAAGGACTTATAAGTTGCTTTGGGCATGTATCTCTTTACAGCCATTTCTCCTGTAGTGCCAATCCTGGAGGCTACAACATATTTGGGGTTATTTAAGTCTTTATAGGACTTAACTTTACCTGCCAATTTTTTATTTAAAAGAATGGTTTGACCTACAACAATATAAGGGTCAGCAAAGTTTATCTGCAAATTTCTTTGTTGAGTTACAGTCATACCACTAATAATAATGTCAAACTTACCAGTCATAAGAGCAGGAATAATACCATCAAAATCAGTATTCACTGGTACAAACTTAACGCCCATGGCCTTGGCCATTTCCTTGGCCAAATCAATATCAAAGCCCACATAATTTCCCTTTTTGTCAGTCATTTCAAAGGGCATATAACCAGCATCAAAGCCCACTCTAAGCTCGCCCCTTTTTAAAATCTCTTCCAAAGTGGACTTTTTGGCCAACTCAGCGTCTGCAGCCCAGAGATTAACTGCACCAAAGAACAACACCACGAACAAAAGTAAAATTCTTTTCATCAACACCCCTCCTTAAATTTAATATTTTCCTTCTACCAAAACTTCCCTGATGACCATTTCTACCTTACATACAGGGCAATTTGGTATTTCTTCCTCAGGCAGGTAAACAATCTTGGTCTCTTTACAAAGAGGACAAACAACTTCCACTGGCTCTCGTTTATATCTGTCTTTTAAAATTTTGGTCTCCATTTTTTCCTCCTTAATTTAAACCAAGACCTCCTTAGTGTTTTAGCCTCCTTTTGACAAGCGGCAAAGTGGCAAGTCCCTCATTTAAATGCTGTCTTTTTTCTTTAACCTATTTGTCACCTTTTCTCCACAAAAAATTTTTACTCTTGGCCCGTCCTTAAGGGGAAAAGATGAACAAGTTCAGTTATTTCTGGAACAACAAAATAAAAGAGATATTAAAGTTGCGTAAATTAGAGGAATTTTCTTTTACAAAATCCAATTACTCCAGTTTGATTTACCTGGAAATAGACAACTTTTATCTAATAGAAAATCTTTTTGATGCTGATTTTATATTACAAATAAGCAAAGAAATAGAGGATTACCATAAGGAAATAAAAGATAAATTTTGCAAAATAAAAGATTTTTTCTTTCTAGAACCTGGAAAGTTTTTCTTTTTATCTCTTTATAAAGACGAAGAAGAACTATCTACCTTATGTTATCAAATAAAAACCATTTTTGAAGAAAAAATAAACACTCTTATTTTCTCCTTAAGCGGTTATAAATTAGACTTTTTAGTGAGTTATGCCCTATTAGAACAAGAAGAAAATATATCTTTACAATTGGCTAAATCTCTCCAAAAGGCAAAATTCCAGCTAAAAAACAAAATACCTTTAAAAAATCTACCTTTTTTAAAACTTCTAGAAGAGATTTTAGAAAAAAAGAAGATTACCACCCTTTTTCAACCCATTGTCAATCTAACTACCAATCAAGTACTTGGCTTTGAAGCCCTGAGCAGAGGCCCTGCTGGAACTTTTCTGGAAAGCCCTTTAAATCTTTTCAAACTGGCAGAAGAAGTGGGGTTACTTTTTGACCTGGAAAAGGTCTGTAGAGAAAGGGCCATTTTACAGGCTGCCCCTTTGAAAAAAGAAGAATTACTCTTTTTAAATATCCATCCCAGAACCCTGGCTGACCCTAAGTTTATCAGTGGAGAGACCAAAAAGCTCTTAACCCGTTTAAACATTTCTCCAGAACAAATTGTTTTTGAAATTACTGAAAGACATTCTACCAAAGATTTCAGGCTATTTTTTGAAACCCTGGAACACTATCGTGAGCAGGGTTATAAAATAGCCATTGATGACTTAGGGGCTGGACACAATGGCCTCTTCTTGGTGGGCAACATTCAACCAGATTTTATCAAGATAGATCGCCACTTAATCCAGGACATTGAAACCCATCCTACCAAGCAGGCCCTTTTAGAGGCCTTTCTTTCCTTTGCCCAAAAAATGGACATCAATATTATTGTTGAAGGCATAGAAACCAGAGAACAACTTTCTTTTCTTTGCCAGTTAAATGTTCCCTTTGGTCAGGGTTATTTTTTAGCCAGGCCCAATAAAGAAAAAAAATATCCCAGCTTATCCAATTTATTAAATAAAAAAGAGCATGAACTTAAAACCAATAATACCATTGAAAGTATAACCAGCCCGGTCATAAGCATTCTTCCTCAAGTGAAAATTAAAGAAATAAAAAAAATAATCACCAAACAGTCTCCTTTTAGTGGTATTGTGGTTGTAAACGAAGAGCAAAGACCTTTGGGCCTTATTATGAGCCACCACCTGGACAGAGAGTTAAGCACCTATTACGGAGTTGCCCTTTATTATGAAAAGGATGCCTCTTATCTTATGGATAAAAATCCCTTAATTGTTTCCCATGACACTCCTGTGGAAAAAGTAGCTAAACTGGCTATGCAAAGAGAACAAGCAAAGATATATGACCACATAATTGTGGTAAAAGACAATAAATTAAAAGGCATTGTCTCTGTACAAAAACTCACCAATTATCTGGCAAAATTACAGATAGAATTAGCCAAAAACACCAATCCCTTAACTGGACTTCCTGGCAATAAACACATTCACCAAGAAATAGAAAAAAGAATACAAACCAACCCTGAGAATTTATCCATAATCTATCTGGATATAGATAATTTTAAAGTGTATAATGATGTCTATGGATTTTCCAGGGGCGATGAAATGATTAAAGGGGTGGCTAAATTGTTAAAGGAAGTCAGCCAAAAATACAAAGCAGAAAATATCTTTATTGGCCATATAGGTGGAGATGATTTTGTGTTAATTACTAAACCCAGTCTGGCTGAAGAAATTGCAAGTAATTTATGCCAGAGTTTTCAAAAACATATTCCAGCTTTTTATAACCTGGAACATCAAAAACAGGGTTTTCTCCAGGCCAAAGGAAGAGATGGAAAAGAAAGAGAATTCCCTTTAGCTAGCATATCCCTAGCCATTGTAAATGGCTATCCAGATATTAATCTGGAAAAAATAAGTACCCTGGCTGCAGGCACTAAAAAATTGGCCAAAAAAATACCTGGTTGTAGTTATGCCCTTAATCGCCGTAAAATTTAACCTATATTCTGGGCCACTACATCTACCAGATGAACCACTTCTACAGGCTTATCCTTTAAAAGAAGTTTAAGCTGGTACATACAGGCAGGACAGGAGGTAGCAACTGCTTTAGCCTTGGTATTCAAAATATTTTGCACCTTTTTTAAGCCAATTTTTTGTGAAAGCTCATAGTATTTTAAATTAAAACTACCTGCAAATCCACAGCACTCCTCACTTGCTTCCATTTCTACAAAATTAGTCAGGCTTTTTAAAATACTTCTGGGCTCTACATAAACTTTAAGGCTTTTTCTTAAATGACAGGGGTCATGATAGGTGTATAGATTTTCTTCTCTATCTTTTTTAAAATCCTTTTTGTCTAGGTGTTGATGTAAAAACACTCCTATATCCAATGTTTTGGAACTTATTTCTGTTAGTACTTCTCTATCTTCTAAAGACAAATCAGGGGCATAAATTTTCCATAAGGAAGAAAGAGTATAGGTACAAGAAGCACAGGGAGTCAGTAAATAGTCAAAAGACACCTGTTGATAGTACTTTAAATTTTCTAAAACCACCTTTTTAAATCCATCTACATTGCCACAGGTAAGTAAAGGCAGGCCACAACAAAGAGAAACTCCTGGGTAAAAAATGCCCACCCCCAGATAGCGAAGCACCTTGAGCATATTAAAGCCTACTTCTGGAAAAACCTTATCCACCAGACAGCCAGGGTAAAGGGCAACCTTTAGCTGGCCTCTGGTTTCATCTATTTTCCCCACTTTATGTTGCCAAAATTCCTTGGCCAAAGGTAAAATAGGTCTTTTTAAGCCCATTTTGGGAATTAAAAAGTCTTGCTCCTGGCTACTCCACAAAGGAGTGCTTTTTTTCAACAACAAACAGGCAAAATCCAAATTCTTAGGAGCCCTTAAAAGAGTAGCCAAGACCCTTTTTTCTATAAAGCTAAGTCCTAAAAACTCCTTTAAAATTGTTCTGGCCCTTAAAAAAATCTTATCGCCCAAAACCCCACTGGGGCAGTTAAAGCCACAGGAACCACAAAGTAAGCATCTATCCAGATATTTTTGTACCAGTTCTGGTTGAGTGAGTAGGTTTTCTCCCAACTGCTTAAGCAAAAATATTTTGCCCCTAGCTACATCACTTTCTAACCTGGTTTCTTTAAACAAAGGGCATACAGCCTGACACAGGCCACACTGCATGCATTTTACCAATTCTTCTTCTATTTTCTTTATTTCTTTAGCCAGCAAAATAAGTTTGCTCTTTTTCACCTTATTCTACCACCTTGCCTGGATTTAAAATGTTTTTAGGGTCTGCAGCTTTTTTTATCCTCCGAAAGTAATTTAAAGTAGCAAGCCCTGTTTCTTGCACCAGAAATCTTTTCTTGGATAAACCTATACCATGCTCGCCAGAAAGGGTGCCTTCCAGTTCCAGGGCCTTGTTAAAAATCTCTTCAATGGCCTTCTCCACTTTTTGGGCCTCTCGTTTATCTCTTTTATCCGTTAAAATAGTGGGATGGAGATTGCCATCACCAGCATGTCCAAAAGTGCCAATGTCCAGTCCATACTTTTGGGCTATCTTTTCTATGCTTAAAACCATCTCTGTTATCTTACTTCTGGGAACGGTAGCATCTTCCAAAATAGTGGTGGGTTTCAACCTGGCCAGAGCAGGCAGGGCATCCCTTCTGGCCTGCCAGAGTTTATTTTTTTCTTCTTCATCTCTGGCTACAAAAACCTCACCCTGTTGCTTCTGACAAATCTTTAAAATAAGCTCGCTTTCTTCTTTTACCTGTTCTGGATGGCCATCTACCTCAATAAGTAAAATGGCTTGCGCAGAAGTGGGCAAACCTATTTGCCTAAATTCTTCCACTGCCTTTAGGGTAAATTTGTCCAAAAATTCCAGGGTGCAGGGAATAATTTTTTGGGCAATAATCAGGGATACGCTTTCAGCTGCCCTTTGCAGGGAATTAAAGAGAACCAAGATGGCCTGCGAAGATTTGGGAGGAGGAATAAGTTTAAAGGTAATTTCAGTAATAACTCCCAATTGTCCTTCTGAACCTGTGAGTAAGCCAGGCAAATTGTATCCACTTACCCATTTTACAGTCCTGGCTCCGGCCTTTATTTCCTCTCCCAGTCCATCTATAAACTTTAAGGCCAAAACATAGTCCTTGGTCACTCCATATTTTAAACCCCTTAGACCGCCTGCATTTTCAGCTACATTTCCTCCCAGAGTGGAAACAGCCTGGCTGCCAGGGTCAGGAGGATAAAAAAGCCCCTCTTTGCTTACAGCCCGGGCAAAATCTAAAGTAATCACACCAGGTTCCACCCGGGCATAAAGGTCCTGGGGATTTATCTCCAGAATTCTATTTAGTTTCACAGTTAAAAGGACCACTGTGTTTTCCCTTACTGGAATGGTACCGCCACTTAAGTTGGTCCCAGCTCCTCTGACTATAAGTGCCAGACCTTCTTGAGCGCAAAAACTCACTACTTGCCTTACTTGGTCTTGATTTTCAGGAATCACAACCACGCCTGGAAGTCTGGGCTTTTCTGGGGAACCATCAAAGGCATAAGCATGAAGTAATGCTTCTTCCTGTAAAACCCTTTCCTTTCCCAGTAATTGCTCAAGTTTTTTAATTAATTTTTTGTGCATATTGGCTCCATTTGAGGGGAGAAATAAACTCGCTTGATAACAACACCCAGGCTTAAAAGCTAAATCAAAAGCCCAAAGATTTCAATTTGACTTTGCCTAAGAAACTTGGCAGGCAAAAACCAGCCAAAATTTACAAGGAGTAACTATGCATACACCTGGCCCAAGACTTATCGCCTGGGAAGTAACCAGAGCCTGCAATTTGGCTTGTAAACACTGCCGGGCAGAAGCGTGCCTTAATCCTTTCCCAGGAGAACTAAACACCCAGGAAGCCCTTACCTTAATAAATCAGTTCAAAGAGGCTGGAGACCCGGTCATTATCTTTACGGGTGGAGAGCCCTTGCTTCGAAAGGATATTTTTGAATTAATAAGGCATGCTACCTCTCTTAACCTGCGCTCTGTTATGGCTCCCAATGGCACCCTTATCTCTGCAGATGTGGCCAGAGAAATAAAAAAAGCAGGTATTCAAAGGTGTAGCATTTCTTTAGATGGCCCCAGGGCCAGCAGTCATGATGACTTTAGGGGCGTAGTGGGAGCTTTTGACCAGGCCTTAAAAGGAATCCAAGAGTTAAAAAAAGTAGGTGTTCCCTTTCAAATCAACACCACTGTGACCAAAAAAAATCTGCCTCACTTTAAGGAAATTTTTCATCTAGCCAAAGACTTAGGGGCAGTGGCCTGGCACATATTTCTTTTGGTACCCACAGGCAGAGGAGCAGAAATTCAGGAAGAAATCATTTCTGCTCAAGAATACGAAGAGGTCTTAAATTGGTTTTACGACTTTCGCAAAACCACTTCCATGCACCTCAAGGCCACCTGTGCTCCCCACTATTACCGCATCATGCGCCAAAGAGCCAGAGAAGAAGGTTTAAAGGTAGATAGGGAAACCTTTGGTTTAGACGCCCATACCAGAGGCTGTCTGGGCGGAATAGGCTTTTGCTTTGTCTCTCATTCTGGCCAGGTTCAACCCTGTGGTTATCTGGAACTGGATTGCGGGCAGGTAAGAAAAACTCCCTTTCCCGAAATCTGGCAACATTCAGAAATTTTTCAAAAATTAAGAAATCCTCAATGCTATGAAGGTAAGTGTGGCATTTGTGAATATCACAGAGTTTGTGGAGGATGTAGAGCAAGAGCGCATACCATGAAAAACAACTTTCTGGCAGAAGAACCCCTTTGCACCTATATACCTCAAAGGAAAGGTTAACACTTATGGATAGCATAGATAAAAAAATCCTGGATATCATTCAAACTGATTTTCCTTTAGACTCCAGGCCCTATCAAATAATTGCCCAAAAAGTGGGCATTTCTGAAGAAGAAGCCCTGAACAGAGTCAAAAAACTGAAAGAAATGGGAGTAATTCGAAGAATTGGAGCCAACTTTCAGTCCCGTAAACTGGGCTGGTTTTCTACCCTTTGTGCTGCCAGTGTACCAGAAGAAAAAATTACTGAGTTCGTTCAAGAGGTTAATAAATATCCAGGAGTTACTCATAACTACTTGCGTAAGAACAAGTTTAATATCTGGTTCACCTATATTGGACCATCCCGGGAAGAAGTGGAAAAAGACCTAAAAGCTATCAGTGAAAGCACAGGAATAGAAGTACTTAGTTTGCCAGCTACTAAAATGTTTAAAATAAAAGTAGATTTTCCCATGCAACGAGGTGAAGATGAATAATAAAGAGATAATTTTAGCCCCTTCCATTTTATCTGCTGATTTTGGGAGATTAACAGAAGAATTGGCAGAGCTGGAAAAAGCTGGCCTAAAGTGGGTACACTTAGATGTAATGGATGGAATTTTTGTACCCAATATTACCTTTGGGCCACCTGTAATCAAAGCCTTGCGTTCCAAAAGCAACCTCTTTTTTGATGTACACCTGATGATAGATAAACCAGAGCGCTATTTTCAAGAATTTATAGACGCAGGTGCAGACCTTATCTGCTTTCATGTGGAAGCCAGCCTACACCTGGAAAGAGCCGTACAAGCAGTAAAAGAAAAGGGGGTTAAAGTAGGCCTGGCCTTAAACCCAGCTACTCCTTTAACGCAAGTAGAATATTTAATTCCAGAAGTGGATATGATTTTAATTATGAGTGTAAATCCTGGTTTTGGCGGACAAAAGTTTATTCCCTTTTGCGAGCAAAAAATCCTGGATTTGGCTAAAAAAATAAAAGATAAGCAAGCCAGCACTTCCATTCAAGTGGATGGAGGGGTAAGCCCGGAAAACATTGGCAAACTAGTCAAGCTGGGAGCCAATATTTTTGTTTCAGGCTCTGCCTTTTTTAACCACCCACCCTATAAAGAAAGATACCAACATTTCTTGCAAGCAGCCAGGCAAGCCTAAAGCAAAGCTTTGGGCTTGTCTCCCTTTAACCTAGAGAAAAAAATATCTAGGTTGCCCTTTTTCCTTTTTTCAATTAACAATAATTTTATGTATAAAAAGTTTATTCTCTTTATTGTTTTTTTTGTCTTTTCCCTTACAGCTTGCGAAAACAATGACTATCCCTATGTGGATTTAAGCAAGCGGCAACAAATCCCTCAGGTCTCTCAAAAATGGAGCTATACCTATGCCTATCTTCCCCAATACTCTCACCTGGTTTCCTTTAAACGCCAACACTTACTGGTGGAATATCTAAAACAAGCTACCAACCTGCCCATCAGACAGATTTTCCCGGATTCCTTTAGTGACCACATGAAAATGTTTGGAGAAGGAAGCCTGGATATCTCCTATTCCAATCCCTTTGTCTATGTAAAACTAGCTCACAGATACGGGGCAAAAGCTATTGCCAGGGTAGTGGAAAAATCAGGCAAGGCCGAGTTCCGAGGTCAAATTATTGCCAGAAAGGACCATCCTCAAATCAAAACCATTCAAGACTTAAGGGGAAAATCCTGGATAGCAGTAGACCCCAGCTCTGCTGGTGGCTATCTTTTTGTGCTGGGCTATCTTCAGGATCACGGTTTGGGATTAAAGGACTTTTCCCAGATTAGCTTTGCCACAGGTGCAGGGGGCAAACAGGAACAGGTAGTTCTAAATGTATACCTGGGAAAATATGACTTTGGTTCCATTCGGGAAGGTACCTTGGAAGTTTTGCAAAACGATATTGATATTTCAAAAATAAAAGTGCTGGCCAATACGCCCTGGTATCCAGGCTGGGTTTTTGCCCTTAGACCCAATTTACCAGAAGAAGATGCCCAAAAGATAAAAAAGGCCCTGTTAAGTTTAGATATCCACAATCCTGACCAAGCTCCTATTTTAAAAAACGCTGGTTTTATCAAAATCATTCCAGCCAAAGATGAAGATTATGACCCCATTAGAAAACTATGTAAAAAATTAAAAATAAATCTGGATGAATAGATAATGTTTTTAAAAGGATTTAATAGGCTTAGCTTTCGCTCTAAAATTACCTTTGGCTTGGGAGTTTTTCTTTTAATCTGTGGGCTTAGTGTGGGTTTTGCTGTAACTAAAATATCTGAAAAATCTATCCTAGAAGAACACTACAAACGGGGAGAAGCCCTTTTACAAAGTATAGCCTATCGTTCACTAGAAGCCATACTTTCTGCCAATTATCTGGAAATACAAAAAATTATTACCAGTCTTAAAAAAAATCAAGAATTTGTCTATTTGTACATTCTGGATAAAAACAAAAACATTTTACTCCATTCTTTTAATTCTGGCTTTCCTTTAAAGTTATTGTCCATCAACAACAACCTAAAAAAAGAAATAAACATTCAGCCCCTTAAAACCAATGTGGGACTTATTGATGACTTTGGTTTAAAAATAAGCATTAACGACCAAACAATTGCTTATTTGCACTTAGGTTTAAATAGAGAGGGTTTAAACAAAATCATTCGCAAACAACATCAAACAGGTTTTTTAATCACCTTTGCCATTGTTTCCCTGGGACTTTTACTCACCCATTTTTTCTCCAAGACCATTACCAGGCGAATTGAAGTTTTAAAAAAATCTGCTGATGAAATTATAAAGGGCAACTTAGAAGTTCAGGCAGGCCCTATTCTGGATAAAAATTGTTGGGAAATAATGGATTGTAAAAATGAAGAATGCCCTGCCTATAAAGATAAAAAAAGAAGATGCTGGCATCTTGTAGGAACTTTATGCGAAAACTGCAGTTTAAAAGCTTACCCAGATAAATTAGAGTCTTGTATGCATTGTAAAGTATATAATAGACTTTGTGGAGATGAGATTCAAGATTTAGCTGAAGTCTTTGACATAATGACTCTTAGCCTTAGAAACTATATATCTGAAATCAGGTCTCAACAAAAAAAGATAAAAGAAAAAGAAAATTTACTAAGAACCATTATCAATACAACTCCAGACTTTATTACTTTTCAAGATACAAATTTAAAATATAAGCTGGTAAACAAAGCCTTTTGTGATTATTTTAATTTAAAAGAAGAAGATATTTTGGAAAAAGATGATTTTGCTATTTTTTCTTCTACTCAGGCAGATTTAAACTATCATGAAGACAAACAAATTCTCCTAACGGGTGCACCCTTATCCAAAGAAATTCAAGTACAAAAAGGCAAGCAATCCCGTTGGTTTCACATCTTAAAAGTGCCAGTAAAAGATGGAGATAAAATTGTGGGCTTGCTTTTAACGGCCAGGGATATAACCATGTTAAAAAAATACCAGGAACAACTCCTGGCCTCTCAAAAAATGGAACACTTAGGAAGATTAGCTGGAGGAGTAGCACATGAAATAAATACTCCTTTAGGAATTATTTTAGGTTATACCCAGCTCCTGTTAGAAGACGTAGATAAAGAAGAATGGAAAGAAGATTTAAAAATAATTGAAAAACAAACTAAAATCTGCAAAAAAATAGTAGCAGACCTTTTACGCTTTTCTCGAAAAGGACCTACTGAAGTCAAAGATGTGGATTTAAATCATTCTTTGCAAGAAGTTATTTCTTTAGTAGAGCACACCTTTTCTCTAAATCACATAAAAATAATAACCCTTTTGGAAAAAAATCTTCCTCCCATCAAGGGAGATGAAGAAAAGTTAAAACAGGTCTGGCTAAACTTGTTAAACAATGCCTTTGATGCAGTAAAGGACAATGGCCATATCCTGGTTAGGACCAAGCTCTGTGCCCATAGACGCAGAGTGGTTATCCACTTTCTGGATTCAGGCTGTGGAATTTCCCAGGAAAATCTCAATAAAATTTTCGACCCCTTTTTTACCACCAAAGAAGTGGGCAAAGGAACAGGGCTTGGGCTTTCTGTTAGTTTTGGAATCATCAGAGACCACGGGGGTAAAATTTTTGCCTACTCTCCGCCCCCAGTAGAATATATCCCTGACCAGGTGGATAAAAACATTGAATGGGCAACCATTTTTATTGTAGAGCTACCTTTGCTGGAAGAAAGCTTACCAGAAGATTTAGAGCCCTGCCAAGACTAGGAGGTTTATATGGCTAATATACTGGTTTTAGATGATGTGGAAGACGCTGGTATTTTAATTAAAAGGATTTTAACCCGAAAGGGACATGAAGTTTTTAATTTTACCTTAGAAGAAGAGGCCTTAGAGTGGGTAAAGCAAAACAGTATAGACCTGGCAATTTTGGATATAAAGCTAAAAAAATCCAGTGGAATAGAAGTACTAAAAAGTATAAAAGAAATATCTCCAACTACTAAAGCAATTATGCTTACCGGTTATCCCACTCTGGAAACAGCTCAACAGGCCATTCAACTGGGAGCAAATGAATACTTAGTAAAACCAATTGATAAACATGAATTAGAAGAAAAAGTAGCTAAAGTACTTTCCCAAAAATAATGTGGATTAAAAAACTTATCTCTAAAGTAAGTGCTAAATCCTTTTCCTTTGAAGAACGCTATCTTTTGTTTCGAAAAATTCTGGATTTAGACAGAAGTAGCTTAGAAGAAATAGCTAAAATAGAAAAAATAATTCTAGAAAAAATACCCTGTGACTTTTATTTTTTAGCCAAAAAAATAGACAAAGTTTATCTCCAGATAAAAGAATTAGTTTTAAACCTACAAAAATTAAATCCAGAAAAGTATAAAGACCTCTTGCTCTATCTAAAAAAGATAAAATTTTACCTGGAATTAAATTTAAAATACGCCCTACCAACCCCTCAAAAACCCTTTGTCTTAAAACTAGAAGAGGCTACCAACCCCCACCTTTGCGGAGGAAAGGCAAGTTCTTTAGCCCATCTTAGCCAACACTTAAGCACTTCCTCTTTTACTATTCCACCAGGCTTTGTCATTACTACCTCAGCCTACTCTCTGTTTATAAAGGAAAACCAGCTGGAAGAATTAATAAAGCAAGAATTGGAAAGCTTGAGCTCTGCCCACCTTTCTCAAATAGATAAAGTCAGTGCAACGATTATCCAATCTATCTTAAACAGCCCAGTTCCAGAAGAAATCAAAAAAGAGGTCCATTCTTTTTTAGAAAATCTAAACACCAAACTGGCCTTTCGCTCCAGTGCCTATCTGGAGGACAGTGAACTCTCCTTTGCTGGACAATATGAATCTGTTTTAAATATTTCCAAAGAAAATTGGACCCGGGCCTACAAACAGGTTTTAGCCAGCAAATATTCCCCTCAGGCCATATTTTATCGTTTAAAATACCATTTGCCCGACAACTTAACCCCTATGGCGGTCCTGGTCATGCCCATGTTATCTCCAGATTTAAGTGGAGTAATTTATACTTCCTTGCCCCAGAGGAAAAACTGTCTGGCCATCTATTATAATAAAGGACTGGGTGAAAATCTGGTAGGAGGCAAGGTCAAGGGAGACCACCTATATTTGGATAAGAACAATCCGCAACTTAGCTCTTCCTGGATAGCAAAACTATTTCAAATGGGGATAGAGTTAGAAAACTTCTCCCAACATCCTCTAGACATTGAGTGGGGTTTAGAAAAGAATAAAGTTTTTTTACTTCAGGCCAGGCCTTTTAAATTTAAAGAAGAAGATAAAAAGTATAATCTCAACTTACCACTCTTGCTTAAAGGAGAAAATATTTCTCCAGGCCTGGGTACAGGCAAGTTGTTTATTTTAAAGGACCTACAAAAAATAAAAGAAGTACCTTTAAAAAGCATCCTCTTTACCCCTTATCTCTATCCAGAATTAACTCTTATCTTAGACAAAGTAGAAGGAATTATCACTTTAGAAGGTAGTGCTGCCTCTCATTTAAGTCACATAGCAAGAGAAATGCAAAAACCCATTTTACGAGTTGCTCATAAAGAAGAAATTCTGGGTCATGCAGGTAAAGACCTCACCCTGGATGCCCATGAAGGAAAAATCTACTCGGGAAAAACAGTCTTGCCCAAATCCCCAAGGACTACCTCCCTACCCACTTTAAACAAACTCCTAAAACATTTATCCAATCTCAACTTAATTTCCACCCAAGAAGGCTTTACTCCTCAAAACTGTCAATCTTTACACGACATTATTCGCTTCTGTCATGAAATGGCCGTAAAGGAAATCTTTACTCCAGAAAAAAAATTTTCTGCCTCTTCCAAAGCTCAAAAATTAAGTACTGAACTTCCCCTTACCATTTATTTAATCGATTTAAGTAAAACTGCTACTTCCAACAAAGAAAAAGAAGTAAAACTTTCTCAAATCAATTCCTTACCTTTTCAGGTATTTTACCAAGGCTTAAGCCACCCCTCTATTCCCTGGGACAAAATCCCACCAGCTTTTGATTGGGACAAATTTGATCAAATGAGTGCAGGTATTTTTAATCCTAAAAAAGACCCGGAATTAAACAGTTTTGCCCTTATTGACCAGGATTACCTTCACTTTCTCCTTCGCTTTGGTTATCATTTTGTCTTGGTGGACAGCTTAATTGGGGAAGTTGCCGAACAAAACTATATCCAGATTAGCTTTAAAGGTGGTGGAGGATTAGAAAGAGGTCGTTTACTGAGATTAAAACTTTTAAAATTTTTACTCAAAAATTTACACTTTCAATTAGAGTCTCAAGGAGATTTTTTAAAGGCAGAGTTAAAAAAACGCCCCCGGGCTGAAATGTCTTTGAACTTAAAAAAACTGGGTTTTTTACTGGGTAAAACCAGACTACTGGACATGTACTTAACCCATACCAATTATAAACAATATCGTGATAAGCTGAAAGATGAACTGGAAAAAATTACTTAAATTTTTTAAACCCAACTTTAGAATCGAATATATCAAATGGCTCACTCCTTATATTGCAGTTGGTCCTGCTCCCTTTTCTAACTATCACCTCAATCTTTTAAAAGAACATAAAATCAAGGCTATTTTAAATCTTTGTGCTGAATGCCCCAACCTGGTAGAAGTGGAACAAAAACATGGTTTTGAAGTCTATTTTTTACCAGTAGAAGACGAAAAAACACCTTCTTTAGAGACCTTAGAACAGGCCTTAAGCTGGCTGGAAAAAAACGTTTTCATTGGCAAAAAAACTTACATTCACTGTCGCTTTGGTATTGGCAGGACAGGTACCCTTTTGGCTGCTTATCTGGCTAGAAGAGGAGTAAAGCCAAAGAAAATAGAAGAAATTATTTCCAAGTTAAGAGCAACTCCTGAAAGCACCAGTCAAAAGGATTTTTTATCTTCCTATCAAAAACAACAAGGGGCTTTAAAAAATTTACATCCCTCCCTTTCTCTGGATTGCGAACTAGATTGTTTTTCCACTTTTGAGTTATTAAATAAAAAATACACTAAACTCTATCTATCCAGCTTAACTCCCAACCAGAAATATTGCGGCAAAGAACATAATATATGCTGTTTTCAAAATCTACAAATAAACTTTTTAGAAGCTTACTACTTACAATTCAATTTTAACATCATGCTTGATTTAACTCTAAGAGAGAAAATCTTAAAGACCATAAAAAAGAAAAACACCCGGATATGTCCTTTATATATAAAAAAATGTGTTCTTTTTGATTTTAGGCCTTCTGCCTGTAGAAGATTAGAAGTAAAGGATAAAAAGTTATTTTTAGAAGTGGAAAAAGAAATTGAAGAGTTAAATGAAAATTTCTTAAAAGAAAAGTTTAACCTCGAAAATTATCCAGAAAAGTTTACCTACCCAGAGGTAATAAGTGGAAAGTATATCCAGAAATTCTTTAACTTTTTAACTCAAAATCTAAAGAGAAAGTAATACTTCCTTTAACTTAAAAATTCTATCCCTTAACTGGGCTGCTCGTTCAAACTCAAGATTTTGAGCAAGTTTTTTCATTTCTTTCTCCAGTTTTTTTATCTCTTTTTCTAAACTTTCTGGAGTGCGCTGATACAAATTTTCCTCTTCTTTTAATAACTCTGGCTCATATTTTTGCTGTAGGTTATAAAGGGCGTGTTTTAGTTCCTTGTGAATAGTCTGAGGGGTTAAGTTGTGTTTCTGGTTATAGGCAAGCTGGATTTTTCTTCTTCGCTCTGTTTCAGAAATGGCTTCAGCCATAGCTGGAGTCATCCTGTCTGCATAAAGAATCACTTTGCCCTGAACATTTCTTGCTGCCCGGCCAAAGGTTTGAATTAAAGACCTGGCTGAACGCAAAAAACCTTCTTTATCAGCGTCCAAAATAGCCACCAAAGAGACTTCCGGTAAATCCAGCCCTTCCCTTAACAAGTTAATACCAATTAAAACAGAGAAATCCCCTTTTCTAAGGCCGTGGATTATTTCCACTCGCTCCAGGGTATCAATATCTGAATGCATGTACTTACACTTAATTCCTCTTTCAGACATAAATTCTGCCAGATCTTCAGCCAGTCTCTTGGTCAGGGTAGTAATCAGCACCCTTTCTCCTTTTTCTATCCGTTTCACGCATTCAGCCAGCAAATCCGGGATTTGATTGGTAGTGGGTCTTACTTCTACTTCTGGGTCCACCAAACCTGTAGGTCTAATAATTTGCTCCACAATATAAGGTTTGGAGCGCTCCAGTTCCCATTCTCCTGGAGTAGCTGAAACATATACACATTGATTGATACAACTTAAAAATTCCTCAAAATTAAGAGGACGATTATCCAGAGCACAGGGCAAACGAAAGCCAAAATCCACTAAAGTTTTTTTGCGGGAGATATCACCATTGTACATGCCTCTAATCTGGGGAATGGTGATGTGCGATTCATCAATAAACAACAAAAAATCCCTGGGAAAATAGTGAAGTAGACAGGCAGGAGGCTGACCAGGCTTTCTGCCATCCAAGTGGCGAGAATAATTTTCTATGCCTTTGCAATAACCAAGCTCTTCAATCATCTCCAGATCAAACAGGGTTCTTTGTTCCAACCTTTTGGCTTCCAAAACCTTGCCCTCTGCTTCCAGTTCCTGGAGTCTCCATCGCAATTCTTCTTGAATGGAACTAATAGCCCGCTTTAAATTTTCTCGATCTGAAACATAGTGGCTGGCAGGAAAAATAATGGTTTTCTTAAGTTTAGCAATTATCTGTCCTGTTAAAGGGTCTATTTCATAGATACTTTCAATTTCATCGCCAAAAAATTCTATTCTCAAGGCCCTTTCCTGCATATAAGCAGGTATTATTTCCAAAATATCTCCTCTAACTCTAAAGGTTCCCCTTTTAAAGTCATATTCATTACGCTCATAATGCACTTCTATAAGCCTAGAAATAAGCTTTTCTAAACTTATACTTTGTCCTTCTTCAACAGGAACTATCAATTTAGCATAGTATTCAGGCGAACCCAATCCATAAATACAGGATACAGAAGCGACAATAATAACATCTCTTCTGGTAAGCAAAGCATGGGTAGCAGCGTGCCTGAGCTTATCTATATCTTCGTTTATGGAAGAATCCTTTTCAATATAAATATCCTGATGGGGTAAGTAGGCTTCTGGCTGATAATAATCATAATAACTCACAAAGTATTCCACAGCATTTTCAGGAAAAAACTCTTTAAACTCTGAATAAAGCTGGGCAGCCAGGGTTTTGTTAGGAGCCATGACCAAAGTGGGACGGTTGAGCTTACTAATCACCTGGGCCATGGTAAAGGTCTTACCAGAGCCTGTTACCCCCAGAAGCACCTGCTCCTTTACTCCCTGCTTTAAGTTTTGCACCAAAGCAGAAATAGCTTTAGGTTGATCTCCTGTGGGTTTAAAAGGACTAACGAGTTTAAACGACATGGCCAACTTTTAAGCCAATCTGGTCCCATTGGGAACCTTTTTTTCTGGTACAGCCAGCACCACTTCTCCCCCTTCTAAAATAAAGCCTGTAATCAAACACTCAGACTTAAAATCAGCAATTTGTTTGGGAGGAAAATTTACCACCCCTAAAACCTGTTTTCCCACCAATTCTTCTGGTGAGTAAAGTTTGGTAATCTGGGCACTGGACTTTTTTATCCCCACTTCCGGACCAAAATCCACCCACAATTTATAGGCTGGCTTTCTGGCTTTGGGAAATTCTTCCACTTTGACAATGGTCCCTGCCCGAAGCTCTACCTTCCAGAAATCCTCCCAGGAAATAGTTGTCATTTTTTCCTCCCACCTTGATTTTTTTCTTCAATAAAATTAAATATTAAATAAGTTTAATAAATTAAACCAAGGAGAGCAATAATGCATCCAGCTATTTTGTGGCGTCCTGTAAAAAATCTGGATATCCAGTGTGAAGCCTGCTCTCACTTTTGCTATCTAAAAGAAGGAGAAAAGGGCAAGTGTGGAGTAAGGATAAACCAAAAAGGTCGCCTGTATACTCTGGTCAAAGATAAAATTGCTGCCCTCAATCTAGACCCTGTAGAAAAAAAACCCCTTTTTCACTTTCTGCCAGGAAGCAAGACCCTTTCACTTGCCACCATGGGCTGTAATTTTGCCTGTATCTTTTGTCAAAATCACAGCTTATCTCAACCCCCTAAAAAAGATGGGACAATTTTGGGGGAAAATATTTCTGCTGACTCCATTTTGCAACTAGCCAAAGAAGAAGGGGCTTTGAGTGTTTCTTATACCTATTCTGAACCCACTATTTTTATCGAACTGGTCTTAGAAGTATCTAGAAAGGCCCAGGTGGAAGGCATAAAAAACATTTTAGTCACCAATGGCTATCAAAGTCCCAAGGCCCTGGAAGAACTAGGTCCTTACATTCAGGCAGCCAATGTGGATTTAAAAAGTTTTGCTGAATGTTTTTATCGAGAATATTGCCAGGCTTCCTTAAAAACAGTTTTAAACAACCTGGAACACATGAAAAAACTTGGCTGGTGGCTGGAAATAACCACCCTGGTCATTACTGAGCTAAATGATAGTCCTCAAGAATTAAAAAACATAGCCAGGTATATCCAGAATTACCTGGGAAAAGAAACTCCCTGGCATATCTCCCGCTACCATCCCAGCTATAAGCTAAACAACCCACCTACGCCCTTAAGCACTCTGGAAAAGGCCTATGAAATAGGTAAAGAAGTGGGACTGGACTATGTCTACCTGGGAAATGTACCCGGGCATATGAGTGAAAGTACCTATTGCCCTGCTTGTGGCAAAGTAGTTATAGCCAGAAGAGGCTTTACCCTGTTGGAGATTAATCTAAAAGAAGGAAAATGTGCCTTTTGTGATTACAAAATTGCAGGAGATTTTAGCAATCTCAACTAAAAATCTATCCCTTTTTTAGCTTTTACTCCCTTTTGAAAAGGATGTTTTACCTCTTTGATTTCTGATACCATATCCACTCTGGCCAAAAAATCTAAGGGAAAGTTCCTGCCTGTAAGCACTAAGTTTACTTCTTTTTGGCGGGCCAAGTCTATTATCTTTTCCACTTCTTCTGGTTTTATAACCCCTAAGTTCAGGGCATAAAAAATTTCGTCCAAAACCATTAAAAAGGGTCGTTCTGCAAACTTTTGTTCCAGCCAGGAAAAAACTTCCTTTATCTTTTGCCGTTGTTTCCTTTTATTTTCTTCGCTGCGAACAAACCCCAGGCCACAGGCCCAAAAGTCTTCCTTTAGCTGAGACTTAAGAAAAATCTGCTCTCCAGCTTGACCATCTCTTTTTAAAAATTGCAAAAAAACCACTCTAAAACCATGGCCTAAAGCCCTTATGGTTTGCCCTAAAGCTGCACTGGTTTTGCCCTTTCCTTCTCCGGTATAAACTAAAATCATCCCTTTCTTACCCTTTCCAAAATCCTTTGCACACACTCTCTGGCTTCCTCAATTATGTCCTCTTCTCCTTCTACCTTGCCCTTTTCCATTAAAACCTTACCGTCACAAATAACCGTATCCAGACAAGCGGGATTGGCAGAATAAACTAAATTGGAAATAAGGTTGTGGTTGGGCACCAATAAGTAGTGATTTAAATTGACCAACATCAAATCAGCAAGCTTTCCCTCCTTAATTTCCCCACTATCCAGCCCAAAGGCCCAGGCCCCTTGTTTCGTGGCCAAAGCAAAGGCTTCCTCAGCAGGCAAACTGGAAGGACTTTGGGCATAAATCTTGGCATTAAAAGAAGCAACCATCATTTCTTCAAACATATCCAGGTTGTTATTGGAAGCACAGCCATCTGTACCCAAGCTCAAGAAAACTCCCTTTTCTTTCATTGGGGCATAGGGGAAAAGCCCTGAAGCCAGCTTGATATTGGAAGAGGGAACATGAACTACTTTTACCTCTCTTCTGGCCAAAATCTCCATTTCCTCTTCATCTACCCAAATGGAGTGAGCAACCACCACCTTGGGTCCTAAAAAGCCCAGGGAATCTAAGTATCTTACAGGAGTAAGCCCATAAGTTTTTCTGCAGTCTTCTAATTCTTTTTTAGTTTCAGCCAGGTGGATATGAATAAACAGGTCCCTGGCCTGAGCAAAATCCTTTAACCAGAGCAAAGATTCTCTGGATACGGTATAAATGGCATGAGGACCAAGAATAAAAAACACTCGTTCACTATCCTGATTTTCAGCAAAAAATCGTTCTGTTCTCTCCTTGAAGTGTTTAGCTTTTTTATTATCATTAAAATCCACAAAAACAGTAGATAAGGCCGCCCTGATCCCCATTTCTTCTACAGCCTGTTTAGTGGCCAGAGGATGCCAGTACATATCACAAAAAAAAGTGGTTCCAGACTTTATCATCTCCAGACAGGCAAGCTTACTTCCTATATAGACATCTTCAAAAGTAAGTTTTTGCTCAAAGGGCCAGATGTATTGTTCAAGCCAGGTGTGCAAAGGTAAATCATCAGCATATCCCCGAAGCAAAGTCATGGCTGCATGAGTATGTACATTATGAAAGGTAGGCAAAGCAGCCTTATTTTTACCATCAATTTCCTGATCCACCTTTTCCTCTATATTCTCTGCAATTTTTACTATTCTATTTCCTTTGATTAAAATATCTACAGTTTTAAAATTCAGTTGCACCTTTTTTATTAAAATACTCACCTCTTTACTCCTTCAACTAAGCTATTGAGGCTCCTAATATCTTTTAGGCCTCTAGGTTGTCAAACTCTCCCCTTTTCCCAGAAAATTTTCTTTACTTTTCCCTGGAAATCACCTAAAAAATTAAGTTTAAATCAATATACCTAATATGAAACAAGAAATAAGCTCTACCCAAAAACTTATAGAAGGTCTAAAAGAAACCCAGGCGTGTAGATTACCACAATTTTTATCCCCTAAAAAATCCCTATTCTCTCTCACCAAAAACAAAGTAAATATTGCTTTAGATTTCAGGGAAACCTATCTGCTCGTCTGTGGCCTGCAAGAAGGAGACAGGCCTACACTTCTTTTTCTAGAAAAAATAATCTATCCCAAGGATATAAAAAAAAATACTCCAGAATTTACAGAGTGGTTTAAGTCCTTTACCAAAAAACTCCGCAAACACTATCCACAGGCCCTTTACTGGATTTTACTGCCAGCCAATGCTGTAAAAACCCTTTTGTTTACTATTCCCAGGGTCAACAAAAAGCTCCTTTCCAAAACAGCTAAAATGGCCCTAAAAAAACATCTGGAATTAAATCTGGAGGGCTTAACCTATGACTTTCAGGTTATAGGAAAAACAAGAGAGCGGGGAGTAGAAAAATTAGAAATATTTGCCTATGTAGTAGATAAAAAGGCCATAGAGCAAGCACAAGACCTGGCCAAAGCTGGCAAACTGCCTAATTTAGCCCTTACCAGTTATCAATTTTCCTTAGCAGACCTATTTATAAGACAAAAAGAAAAAAATATTGGTTATCTTTTTCTGGGTTCAGACTGGTCACGCATAGATATTTACAATCATGGACGGCTTATCTTTAACCGCGAAATCAAAACCGGATTTATTAGCCTGGTTGAAGAATTGCTTACCTACTTAAAAACTCAAAACCTTCTCTCTCCAGAGTTTAAACAAAACCAACTGAAAGAAATAACCCTGGAGGATGTAAAAAACTTTCTGGGCCAAAACAAAGACCCAGACAATCCACTTTATAGCACACAAATACAAAAGGAAGAAATTTTAGAAGCTCTTCAGCCTGCTTTAAACAGGCTTTTACTGCAAATTAAACGCTCTCTACAATACTATATAAGTAATTTAAATAAAAACAATGTAACTATAATCTACTTCTCAAGCATTTTTAACATTCCAGAGTTTATCTTAGAAGAACTTTCTAAAAATTTAGAAATAAAAATAGAGCCCTTAGCACCCATTACTAAAAAAATTGTAGATTCTGAGTTTAGCTGTGAGTTTAGCCTGCAGGAAGAAATGGACTTTGCTCCAGCTATTGGAGCCTGCCTAGACTCTGCTAAATGTATAAATTTTCTTCTTACTTCTAAAGACAAAAAACAAAAACGCCTGGAAAATTATTTACGCACTGGAACAAGTCTATTTTTTATTTTTATTTTTCTACTTCTATTTATCTTCCACCTTCAAGTAAGCCAGGAGATAAAAACAACCAGAGGAAAAATTGAAAACCTATCTAATATTTTAAACAATTCCAAGCCAATACTTTCTTCTGCTTTAATCCAGAAAAAACTACAGGAGTTAACTTTAAATCAAACAAAATTAAAAAATAATTTACATTTTTTGAAAAACATAGCTATACTTAAAGAGTTATCAGTTCTTACTCCTAAGGACATAAAATGGACTAAACTTGATTTTAACCAACAAACCATATCCTTAGAGGGAGTTATTCTCTTAGAGCCAGAACAGGCAGAATTAGGATTGGCCAACTATCTATTGAAATTAAAGGATTCTCCTTTTATAAAGAAAACAACTATCACTAATAAATACTTTAAGCCTGTAGAGAATCAAAAGGCTATGGCCTTTGAAGTAGAGCTGGAATTAAAATGAGTAAAGTAAACTTAGAAAATCTTCCTTTTGGCTTAAAAATAATAGTAGCTCCTTTAAGCATTTTTCTTCTTTTAAGTCTTATTTTTTATTTATTTTTCTTAAGGCCAGAAGTAAAAGAATTAAAAAACTTAAAAAATGAGTTAGAAAATCTTGAATATAAGGTAAAATTTCAACAAGATTTTTTACCCTTATTTGCCAGACTAGAGAGTGAGATAAAAAAAATTGACAAGGACCTAAGTATTATAGAGTTTAAGCCAATCAGTATAAGAGATTTTAAAGAAGAATTACAAAAAAAATGTACAGACTATAATTTAAACTTAATTTATCTAAAACCTGACTTTAATTTAACAGAAAATAATCAATTAAAAATAGAAGTAGCCATACGCGGAAATTTTGAAAATTTTTTAAAATTTTTAGAAAATTTTCTAAAACTTGGTTATATCCGTAAAATAGATGCATTAAAACTGAATAAAGAACTGGACACCTTAAACATAGAATTTACCTCTTACATAGAAGTAAGCTCATGACTAAGAGAGAAAAAATTATCCTTAGCTTGGCTGGAATAGCCCTTTTATACGGCTTATATCATTTTATATTTGCCACACCTCCCAGGGAGTCCAATTCTAATGGGGAAAGAATTAACTTTTCCCCTTTAAAAACACAACTTATTAATTCCTTAAGCAAAATTAATTTAACCCCTGAAGAAAAAAGAATGTATTACCTGTTGAAGTTAAAAGAAATAAGAGATCCCTTCTGGTACGAACTAAAGGAAGCAAAGGTCCAAGCTCCATCTAATAATGAAGTGAGTTCTGCTGTTTTCAAATTTACAGGCTATCTCTTTCTGGGGTCCAAGCGATTTGCCATTATCAATGGTCGAGAGTATGCAGAAGGAGAACCCCTGGAAGAAAGTGGTTTTTCTTTACTAAAGGTGTCTAGAGATTATATACTGGTAAAAGGCCCAGGCAAAGATAATATTTTAAAAATACCTTTCTGGGATATTTTAGAAATAAAGAGTGGACCAAAAAATGAACAATAAATGGATAATTTTTCTCTGTTTTCTCTTGGTTTTGGGATGTAGTTCCAAAAAGCCAGAAAAGGACCCTTTTTTTGATCAGTGGAGGACCTTAGCCAAAGAAAGCTTAGGCCATTCACCCAGTCCTTCTCTAAAAAAGGTAGAAATAGAAAAAGGCCTTAAGCTGGCTTCTCCCCCTACTACTAAAAAAGCTTCTCCAGCTTTACCTACTTTTCCCGTAAGCCTTAAAATGCGCGATACAGACATAAAAGCTATCATTCAAGCGCTAGCCAAGGCAGCCAGACAAAACATTATCCTTAGTTCCAACCTGGCAGGTAAAATAAATGTCAACATTGAAAAGGTGCCCTGGAACCAGGCTTTTGAGGCTTTACTCAAAGCCAATGGTTTAACTTACACTTGGGAAGGTAATATTATCAGAGTGATGTCCAAAGAGGATTTTGCCCGCGACCTGGCCATAGAAGAAATAAAAACCCAGAAAGAAGCACAAGAAGAAGCCAAAAAACAAATCTCTCCCCTCATTACCCAGGTGATAAAAATAAATTTTGCAGATGCCAATAGCTTACAAAAGGTTTTAAGTTCTCTGCTTACCAAGGACAAAGAGGGAAAATCCAGAGGAAGTATTGTAGTAGATAGTCATACCAACTCTCTGGTCATTCAGGCTACAGAAGAAGACTTACAAAAAATAATTAAAATGATTGGAGTATTGGATAAACCTACAGACCAGATTCATTTAAAAGCCTATATTGTGGAAGCCACCAGAAATGTAGCTAGAGACCTGGGAATCCAGTGGGGTGGAAAGTGGTTTAGCCAAATAAACAATAAGGACCAAATTGGCATCCAGGGCCCCATAGGCTCAGACAGTGGAGATGCCTTTGGCACGGGTAGAAGTGGCAATAGTTTTGGCTTTAACTTCCCCACAGGCCAGGTTACTGGCTCCTCTGTATCCACTCTAGGTGCAGGTTTAAATATCTTAATTGGCAATCCTGCTGAAAACATCTTAGAAATGCAACTCTCAGCCTTGGAAGCAGAAGGGAAAATAAACATTCTTTCCAGTCCTTCCCTTACCACCATGGACAATCACATGGCTTTTACTGAAAATGGTCAGAAGGTGCCCTATGTTACCTATGAAGATGGAGATAAGGAAGTAAAGTTTGAAGATGCAGTCTTAAGACTGGAAATGACTCCCCATGTCATTAATGAAGATTATTTAAAAATGGAAATAAAAGTAAAAAAAGATGAAGTGGACTTTTCTGAAGAGAAAAAAGTAGATGGCAATCCCACTATTTATAAAAAGGAAACCCAAACTTCACTTATTGTGGGCAATGGAGAAACCATTGTTATTTCAGGATTAAGCAAACAAACCTTACAGGATAGTATCTCTGGTATTCCTGGCTTAAAAGACATTCCTGGTTTGGGCTATCTCTTTAAAGGAGATAGCAAGAGCAAGAAAATGGAAGAAATTCTCATTTTTATCACTCCTACTATTTTAAAACGCAAGTCTGAGTTAGCTAAAGAAGTTTCTCCCACCCTGAGTCCAGAAGACCTGGAACAACTAAAACCTACCCATGACCCCAGAGCCCAAAAGTGGCTGGCAGAAAGTAAAAAGTATTTGCAGGAAAAAAATTATAAAGAAGCCTTGCGCACGGCCTATCTGGCTTTAAGTTTAGATCCTGGTTTGGTGGAAGCTTACTTAAATGCCGCTCAGGCCTATCTGGCCCAGGCTAAGCCCCAGAAAGCCTTAAAAGAATGCAACAAAGCTCTTATCCTGGCTCCCAGCTGGCCTTCAGCCTATAATGTTAAAGGAGAAGTACTGGAAAAACTGGGTTATCCCC
The DNA here is from genome assembly GCF_055126295.1 of Desulfonauticus sp. Classification (NCBI taxonomy): domain Bacteria; kingdom Pseudomonadati; phylum Thermodesulfobacteriota; class Desulfovibrionia; order Desulfovibrionales; family Desulfonauticaceae; genus Desulfonauticus; species Desulfonauticus sp. The sequence goes on from NZ_JBSRHE010000014.1 coordinate 29,206, forward strand.
AAGAGGCTTTAAAATTCTATCAAAAAGGCTGTGCCCTGGAAGATGATTCTGCCTGTGAAAACCACAAACGACTATTTTACCAGCTAACAGGATAGGCATGAGTTATTACACTCTTTTCAATTTAACCAAAGAGCCCTTTGCCAACACCCCTGACCCTGCTTTTTTATACCAATCAAAAATTCACAAATCCTGCCTTCAACAGCTCCAGTTAAGTTTGGAATTAAAAAGAGGGCTAAATCTGGTCATCGGCCAGGTAGGTACGGGCAAGACCACCTTATGCCGTAAGCTTTTAACCATCCTTTTAGCAGACCAACGCTTTGTAGTAGGTCTTATTTTAGACCCGGCCTTTGAATCTCCTGAAGAGTTTTTACAAGAAATATACTCTGTTCTCTATCCGCAAAAAAAAGCCCCCTCTTCTTCCAGAACTTTAAAAGAAGAAATAAAAACAAGACTCTTAGAACTGCAACAAGAAGGAAAAACTCCTGTTATTCTTATTGATGAGGGGCAAAAAACTCCTATTTTTATTTTAGAAACCTTAAGAGAGCTTTTAAACTTTGAAACCAACGAAAATAAGCTCTTACAAGTAATTATTTTTGCTCAAGAAGAATTTTTACCAGTTTTAGAGGAAAGAAAAAATTTTAAAGATCGCATCCATCTAACGCTCTATCTCACTCCCTTAAATTTAAGAGAAGTAAAAAATTTTTTACAGTACAGATTAAGAGTAGCTGGAGCAGATATTTTTACAGCCAATTCTCTATTTACCTGGCCTGCTATATACTACCTAAAAAAATACAGCCAGGGTTATCCAAGAAAACTCATTCATCTGGCCCACAAAAGCCTTTTACAGGCAACCATAAGTAACAAAGACAGAGTATCTTGCTCTGAAGTAAAGGCTATAGTTAAAAGAGAAAAACTAACCTATCCCAAATCTAGAAAAATTCTAATAGTTACAGGCACTTTTTTAGTGTTTCTCTTAACTTTATCCTTTTTTCTTCCTCTAAAAAACTTTTCTACTCTTAAGACTAGCTCCAGCAACTTCCCCAAAAAAGAATTTTTTTTACCAGCTTCTTTGGGTAGCATAGAAATCAAAGAAGGTTATGTGCCTGTAAAAATATTATCTAGGATTTATAATCTAAACAACCTGGAAGAGATAAAAATATTTTTTCCTCACTTACTTAAAGTAAATCCTAAACTAAAGGACCTCAACAGCGTATATCCAGGACTGAATTTAAATATACCTGCCCGTCCCTTTTTAACCCTAAAAAAAGAGGTGTCTTTTGACTACGTATATAAAGGTAAAAATCTGGAAGACCTTTTTCAATTTTCTCTACTAAATGACCCTGAAAAAAAACTATACCTTTTTTTATGCTTTCAAAAACCAAAAGAAACCCAAGTAAATTTTTATCTTATAAAAAGAAATTCTTCTCCTCTAAAAGATAATTTACTATCTCTGCCTGCCGGAACTGTTATCTTTAACCATCTTCCCCTAAAAGAGGTAAGTTAAATGGCTTTAATAAACAAGAAAATAGGAGAGATTCTAGTAGAAGAAGGTTTAATCAGTCAGGGAGAACTGGAAAATATTCTTAAAAATCCTCCCAAAGAAAAACTGGGGGAATATCTGATTAGTTTAGGTCTAATAAAAGAAAAAGACCTGGCCCAGGTGCTAAGTAAACAGACAGGATTGCCTATTTTTGATCCTCATAAGTTTCCCATTGATCCAGCTCTTGCCCAAATTTTACCCTTGGATCTGGTACAAAAGCACAAAGTTATTCCTTTAAAACTGCAAGGGCGTATTTTAACTTTAGGCATGGTAGACCCTCTGGATATGGAAGCAGTAGATGCCATTGAGATATATACCAATAAAGAAGTAGACCCTGTTGTTTGCACCCCCACTCAATTTGAGCAAATTACAGCCACTCTTTATGGAAGTAAAAAAGAGCTGGATGAAATTATTGAAGAAATAGATGACTTAGAAATAGCTCAAGGAGATGAAGTAAAAAGAGAAGAAGATGAATTGGAAATTTCCAGTTTAACTGGTCTAGCTGAAGAAGCACCAGTAGTCAGATTGGTTAATTCCATTTTAAGCCAGGCCATAAAAGAGCGTGCCAGTGATGTCCATTTTAGCCCGGAAAGGGATCATGTGCAGCTTCGCTTCCGCATAGACGGGACCCTTTACGAAAGGCCAGCCCCACCCAGAAAAATGTTTCTGGCCATAGCCTCTAGAATAAAAATTCTAGCCAATATGGATATTGCCAATACCAGAATACCGCAAGATGGACGCTTTACTATAAGATTAGAAAATAAAGAAATAAATGTCCGTGTTTCCTCCCTTCCCACCATTTATGGAGAAAACATTGTTCTTCGCCTTCTGGATATGAACCGTAACATTTCTTCCCTAGAAGAACTGGGGATGGAGCTAGAAGACCAGGAAAAGATAAAAAAAATTATTTTAAATCCCTATGGAATGATTCTGGCTACAGGCCCTACAGGAAGCGGTAAATCCACTACTCTTTATGCCATTTTATCCCTTATAAACAAGCCAGATATCAATATCATCACCTTAGAAGACCCTGTAGAGTACAGAATGGCCAGTGTACGCCAGGTCCAATTAAACCGTAAGGCCGGCATGACCTTTGCCAGTGGCTTGCGCTCCATATTGCGCCAGGACCCAGATGTAATCATGGTAGGAGAAATAAGGGATCTGGAAACAGCGCAAATTGCCACTCAAGCCGCCCTTACAGGACATAAGCTTTTAAGTACCATTCACACCAATGATGCAGCTAGTGCCATCACTCGTTTCATTGATATGGGAATAGAGCCCTTTTTAGTAGCTTCTTCCCTGCTTGTTTCCATTGCCCAGAGATTGGTGCGCAAAATATGTCCCTATTGCCAGGAAGAATATTCTCCAGACCCCAAAATAATCCGTTACTTGGGTTTAGATAAGGAACCCATCAGCTTTAAACGCGGAAAAGGGTGTATACAGTGCCATCATACTGGATTTATCGGCCGTATTGGGGTATATGAAATACTTATCAATGACGAAGAAGTACAGGAAATGACTCTAAAAAACCTCTCTTCCAAACAAATTACCAGACAGCTAGTGCAAGAAGGGAAACTGCGCACTTTACAGCAAGATGTGCTAAATAAAGTAAAAAAAGGTATAACCACTCCAGAAGAAGCCCTAAAGGTATTTATTGCTTGATATGGCTAAATTTTATTACCAGGCCCTAAATGAAAACGGGAATTTAGTAGAAGGAAGTATTTCTGCATCTTCTTCTGAAGAAGCGGAAGTACTTCTCTTAGAAAAAAATTTATACCCTCAAAAAATAAAAAAAGAAGAAGAAAAGTCACTTTCAGACCAAGCTACTCTGTGGCAAAAAATAAAATCCACTCTTTTTAAACTAAAAACACCTGAGTTAATTATTTTTACCAAACAATTTAGAACCATGTTTAAGGCAGGTCTTCCAGTGGTAGAAATTTTTTCTATTCTGGAAAACCAGGTGGAAAATATAAAATTAAAAAAAGCAATTATCCAGATGTCTCAAGATATTAAAGAGGGAAAAACTCTTTTTCAGGCCTTTTCCAAACATCCTAAAATATTTTCCCACCTTTATTGCGCTATGATTCGGGCAGGTGAAACCAGTGGTTCTCTGGTAGAAGTAATGGACAGGCTTTGTTATCTTTTAGACCACGAATACAAGGTAAAACAAGATATAAAATCAGCTCTACAATACCCAATAATCGTACTGGTTGCCCTTACAGGCGCTTTCTTTTTCCTATTAACTTTTGTTATACCCAAATTTGTTCTTATTTTTAAAAATGCTAGGATAACTCTACCCCTTCCCACTGTAATGGCTTTAAACCTATATCACTTTATCGTAGATTATTGGTATGTTTGCATTTTAGTAATTATGTCTATAATTACAGGATTTTACCTCTACTTTAAAACTGAATCAGGAAAAATCGCCAGAGACACCTTTTTACTCAAAATGCCCCTAATAGGTCCTGTGTTTCAAAAAGCTGCCTTATCTAGATTTTCAAGTATTTTTGCCATTTTGCAGGCAAGTGGAATCAGCGTTCTGAATTCTCTGGATATCCTTATCGGAACCATTGGCAATGCAGCTATTGCTGCAGAATTTGCTAAATTAAAAGAGAAGCTTAGAGAAGGAATGGGCATATCAGGCCCTTTAAGGTCAGCACGCTTTTTCACTCCCATGGTTATCTCCATGATAGCTGTGGGCGAAGAAACTGGAAATTTAGATGAGATGTTAACAGAAATCTCCAAACACTATGATGAAGAAGTGGCCTATGCTGTTCAAAAAATGGCTACCAATATTGGTCCTATTTTGATTGTGGGCCTGGCTGCTGTGGTAGGCTTTTTTGCCTTAGCCATTTTTATGCCCATGTGGGATTTGACCAAAATGGCCAAAATGTAAAAATGTTCAAAAAGATAATTCACCAGCTTAAATCTACTAAATTTTTCATACCCGCAGAGGTATCCATTGCAGTAATTCTAGCAGGTATGTCCTTTCTTTTCTTTTTTGCTGGTCTATTTTTAGGTAAATATCCTCTGTGGTTAAAAATATCATCTGGTGTGTTTGTTTTCTTTATTATTTTTATTTTAACCATTATTTTAATTAAAATAATTCTACATCCCATAGACAAATTTATAAAAAAAGTTAGTCCCATAATTGAAATAGAACCAGGAAAGGAAAAAGAAGAAAAAAGTGAATTTAAATACGAATACTTTTTTAATCGCTTAACCAGGTCCCTGACTCAAGTAGAAAAAGAAGAACTTTTTCCCAATATAATCTGTAAAAGTGAAATAATGCGTCAAATATTAAAACAAGTGGCCACTATTGCCAGTACTGATACTACAGTTCTAATCCTAGGAGAAAGTGGTACAGGAAAGGAATTGATTGCTGAAAATATCCACACTCTAAGCAAAAGAAAAAATGGCCCCTTAATAAAGGTAAACTGTGCAGCTCTGCCTAAAGAACTCATTGAAAGTGAACTCTTTGGTTATGAAAAAGGAGCTTTTACTGGTGCCACTTCTTCCAAACCTGGTAAGTTTGAGCTTGCCCATAAGGGCACCATTCTTCTGGATGAAATAGGGGATTTACCCTTAGAACTACAGGGAAAACTTTTAAGAGTTCTTGAAGACAAACAGGTAGAAAAGTTAGGAGGGAAATATCCTCGCCCAGTGGACATAAGAATTATTGCTGCTACCAACAAAGAATTAAAGATCATGGTTCAGGAGGGAAAATTTCGAGAAGACCTATATTACCGACTAAGTGCCTTTCCCCTTTATCTTCCACCTCTAAGGCAACGCAAAGAAGATATCCCTCTTTTAGCTGAGTACTTTTTAAAACAAAATTTTCCACAAAAAAAATTATCTCCCAAGTCCTTACAAGTGTTAAACAATTACTCCTGGCCAGGAAATGTGCGTGAATTATTCAATGTCCTGGAACAGGCAGCCCTAATTTGCCCGCAAGAAGAAATTTTACCAGAACACCTGAATATCTCCAGGGAACAAAGTCCCGAACAAACCTCTTCTCTTCCCTTTTCTAACCTAGATGAACACCTGCAAGAAATAGAAAAACAACTTATTGTACAGGCTCTTAAAGAAGCCAGAGGAGTACAAAGAGAAGCAGCTAAACTCCTGGGCATAAAGGAAAGGAGCCTTTGGCATAGAGTAAAAAAATATGCCCTTGACCCCAACAAATTTAAATAAAAACACCTTTTACCCCCCTCCAACCCTATCTTAATCTTACCACAACTTCACCTAACGCCTTACAAAAAGTATATCTTTTTTAAAAAAGACCTTGACAAATTATCAAATCATATAGATATATGGAAATATATAAATAACATATTATAACCATACGGGAGGTCATCATGCAATTAGAAGAACTTTATGAAATGGGACTAAAGTTTCATGGCCACAAGTGTCCTGCTATGCCCTTAGGAATCAGGGCAGGTTTAGCAGCTATGAAGGTCTTGGGAGTGGAAAGGGCCAAAGATAAAGAACTTATGGTCATTTCTGAAACCGGAAAAGGCCATGCTGCGGGTTGTTTTTTAGATGGCATCATGGTGGCTACAGGCTGTACCTATGGAAAATCCAATATCCAAAAACTCTATTACAACAAAATGGCTTTTACTCTGGTTGATGCCCAAAAAGGAAAAGCCGTACGAGTGGCCTTAAAAGCAGATTTTTTTGAAAAGGCCTTAAATTCTCCCTTTGTTCAAAAAAGAAAACAAGGTATCCCTCCTCAAGATATTGAGCCTGAAATAGCCAATCCTTTAGTGGAAAAGATTTTAAAAATGCCTGAGGAAAACTTCCTGGAAATAGGAGATATTTTTGACTTTGAAGTAAAAAAAGGAAAAGCTGTTTTCACAGCTAAAAAATGCACTAAATGTGGAGAGCTTACTTTTGTAAACAAACTAAGAGTACTGGAAGACGGTAGCGAAGTTTGTATTCCCTGTAGTGGTTATAAGGAATAATTTATTCTTTGCAGCAGCGGACAAAAAAATATTTGTTCGCTGCTGCCAATTTTAAATATCACCATTTTCTAAGATCTTCTTTTCTTCATAAGGAACAAGTTTTTTTCTATACCATTCCAGTTTAGCATGCTCCATAGCTGAAGAGCACATGCTTAAATTGGCATAACTCTCTCCAATTTTTTCAATCACCAGGGAACTAAGCTTATAAATACAATAATTAAGCTCTCCTTCACTCTCTACATTTTTAGCTATTTCTTTTAAAAAAGAATCAAAGAGTTTTCTTCTTTCCTTTTTTATATAGGGCATAGACACTCCTTGTAAAAAAAATAAACTTAAGTGGAAGAACCTTTATGTTTACAATCTCTGATTCCTAAAAGATGCCGATAAGGACCTGGAGTGCCAGGAGGCACCAGGGCCACTCTATCACCATCTTTTAACTTGGTGTCAAAGGATTTTACCTTTCCATTTACAAATACCCCTTCCACTTCTTCTTCCTTAATATCTAATAATTCCAAAATATCTTTAGGAGTTGCTTCTTCTTTTAATTCTAAGATAGCGTTTTGACAGGGTATATTATTTTCCCTGAGTTTAAACAATAAAAAACCAAAGGCATTAAAGGTGATTTTCATCTAGCTCTTCCTCTTTATAAAATTTTTTTAAACCACAACGAGCACAAGGTTCACAACCCTTTAAACACTTAGGGCTTTGTTTTCCTCTTTTAAAATCAAGATACTCCTTATACAGGTAAGCTTTATTTACCCCCATGTCTATATGCTCCCAGGGAAAACTTGTTTGTAAACCTTTCTCTCTGGTATAAGGATCCAATTTTTCTCTACAATTTTTATAGGCCCTAACCCAGGAATTAGTTTTTAAAGCTTCTTCTAAAAAGAAAAATAGCTTCTCATCTCCTCTGGCCAGAATCCCCTGTATCCTGGATAAAAGAGGATTTTCCAGGCTCACCTTTGTCCTGGGAAATTTGCCAATTATTTGTTTAAACCTTTTAGCTCTTTTTTCCAGTTCTCCTTCTTTAAGCAACTCTATCCACTGCAAGGGAGTCCAGGGTTTAGGGACCAGAAAACTTACACTTACACTTATTAAATCCAATCCTTTTTTCCGTTTTCCCTTACCCCTAGCTCTAGCTTCTTCTATTTTGAAAAAAAAATCTTCCAATTCTAAAAAGTCTTCTTCTGTTTCTTGAGGAAATCCTAAAATAAAATATAGTTTTAAATTATTAAATTGTAGTTTGGAAATATGCTCTACTACTTCTAGAAATTTTTTCTCTGAAAATTTTTTATTAATGGATTTTCTAATTTTTTTACTTATTCCTTCAACTGCTAAAGTAATACTTCTGGTACCTGTTTTTCTCAAAAAATAAAGAAACTCAAAATCTAAACTATTTACTCTTAGAGAAGAGAGGGAAAATTTTATTTTTTTATCTTGTAGCCAGAAAAGAAATTCTTTTAAATAAGGCCAATCAGTAAGAGCAGTACCTACCAGCCCAACTTTACGCGGTTTTATATCTTCCACTATTTTTTTAGCTTCTTCAACTCTAATTTCTCTAAAAGGACGATAGATAAACCCAGCAGCACAAAACCTACATCCATACAAACATCCTCTATTTATTTCCAACAAAAGAGTATCTGGGAACGCACTTCGGTCAGAAATAAACAAGGAATAACTGGGGCTAAATCTATCTTGTACGCAAATAGCCCGTTTGGCCTTTTTATCTAGGGTAAGCACATAAGGAGATTTTAAAGCAACATTTAATAAATCTTGCTTACTACCTTGTTTTAAGTAGGTGTCTTTTAGACCTTTTAATAATTGAACAAATTTTTCTTCTCCTTCTCCTACAAAGGCAAAATCCAGAGTCCCAAGAAAAGGATAGGGATTTAAAAAACAAAGAGGACCTCCCCCAATTATAAGGGGGAAGTCCTCTCCTCTGGCTTCTGACTTTAAGGGAAGATTTAACTCTCTTAAAAACTTTAAAAAAGGCAAAATATCTAATTCAAAGTTTAAACTAAAACAAATAACCGGGAAGGAGGAAAGGGGAGTATTGTTTTCCACAGAAAACAAATCTTCTTTTCTCCCCTGTCCGTAAAAGCTTTCTACAACAAAGTCATCTTCTTCGCTTAACTCCTTATATATTCTCTGCCAGCCCAAAGTGGAAAACGCCAGACTTTCCTTTTCCGGAAAAACAATAGCTACTGGCAGTCGTCCACCCCATTCTTTTAGTGCATTTTTTAATTTGGGGTAGATAACACTCCTTTTTTTCTTCATTAACCTAATTAATCAGCCTGCATACGAATAAAAGAGGGAATTTCAAATTCATCATCATCAAAAACAAAATCTTCTTTGGAATTTTCTTCCATTTGCTCCTGGAGTTCTGTAGATGCTACTTTCCCCCGCCTGAGATAAGCTGGAATACGCAGATCTTCCTCGTTTTCCACATTAACTTTTACCTTTCTAGACTTTTTCAGGCCCTGCTCTTTATATTTTTTGGCCTCAGAAATAGAAGTAACCTTATCTTCTCCCTGCCCACTTTCATCATTGTGCTCAATACCAGTAGCAATAACAGTAATTCTTAATTCATCTCCAATATTTTCATCTATTACAGCACCAAAGTAAATTTTTGCATCTTCGTGAGCAGCCTCATGAATAATATTAGCAGCTTCACTTACTTCATCTATACCAATATCAGGACCACAACTAACATTCATTAAAATACCTCTAGCTCCTTCAATAGAAATATCTTCAAGCAAAGGACTGGTAATTGCTTTCATAGCTGCTTCTCTTGCTCTGCTTTCACCTTGAGCGATTCCAGTACCCATCATGGCCAGTCCCATTTCTCCCATCACAGCCTTTACATCAGCAAAATCAAGGTTAATAAGGCCTGGGACCATAATCAAGTCAGATATACCCTTAACTGCATAATATAATACTTCATCTGCTTTTTTAAGCATTTCAATAAAAGAAGCTTTTTTAGAGGCTAAAGTAAGTAAACGGTCGTTAGGAATAACAATCAAGCTGTCTACGACCTTTTTTAAATTATTTACTCCTGCTTCAGCCTGTTTAATGCGTCTTTTTCCTTCAAAATAAAAGGGCTTAGTGACTACAGCTACAGTCAAGGCTCCCATTTCCTTAGCTATTTCGGCAATCACTGGCGCTGCCCCAGTTCCTGTACCACCGCCCATACCAGCAGTAACAAAAACCATATCACTGCCTTCTAATACCTCTTTTATCTTATCTGCGCTCTCCAGGGCAGCCTCTCGACCTACTTCAGGGTTGGCTCCAGCCCCTAAACCCTTAGTAAGTTTTTCACCCAGCTGGATTTTAAACTCAGCCTTGGACTTCTTGAGGTCCTGCAAGTCAGTATTGGCAGCAATAAAGGTAACTCCTTTCATGGCCGAACAAATCATGTTGTTTACGGCATTACCACCTCCACCACCAACACCTACTACTTTAATTTTAGCATTACCTTCCATTTCTAATTCCAAAAACTCCATAAGTTCCTCCTTCCCTTTAAGTTAAAATTTAACTTATATCAGAAAGCCATTTTTTCATGCGCCCTAAAATACGATTAAAAATATTTTTATCCCTTATCCTAAATCTGCTGGCCTCATGCTGTTTTTCAGACCCATATTTTAATAAACCTACTGCTGTAGCATACATGGGGCTATTAACCACATCCTTTAATCCCCCTACCCCAATGGGTTCACCTACCCTGGTAGGTAAATTAAAGATCTGCTCTGCCAGGTCCTGTATACCTTCAATTAAAGCCGCCCCTCCTGTTAATACAACTCCAGCTGCAATAGATTCTTTAAAGCCAGAACGAACTAATTCCTGGTCTACCAAAGCCAACAATTCTTCCATTCTTGGTTCACAAATTTCAGCCAAGATATGTCTAGACAACTTACGAGGTGCTCTCCCCCCTACACTGGGAACTTCTATTATTTCTGCATCTTGCACCAAATCTGCCAAAGCACATCCATATTTGATTTTAATCTGCTCTGCAGCAGCCATAGGAGTACGCAGGCCAAAGGCAATATCATTGGTCAGATTAGTCCCTCCAATAGCCAAAACGCCAGTATGCCGAATGGAATCATTGGAAAAAATAGCAATATCAGTGGTACCTCCTCCAATATCCACCAAAGCAACCCCGATTTCCCGTTCTTCTTCTGTAAGTACTGCCTGGGCAGAAGCCAAAGATTCCAGGACAATGTCTTCAACATCTAAACCTGCCCTATGGCAAGAACGCACAATATTTTGGGCACTACTAACAGCACCAGTGACAATATGCACCTTTACTTCCAACCTCACCCCAGCCATTCCCAAAGGGTCCATAATCCCCCTTTGTTCATCCACAATATACTCCTGGGGTAAGATATGTATTACTTCCCGATCCAGAGGAATAGCCACAGCCTTAGCTGCATCTATTACTCTATCCACATCTCTGGAACTTACCTCTCCACCTTTAACTGCAATTACTCCATGACTATTAAATCCCTTGATATGACTGCCGGCAATGCCTGTATAGACGCTTCGAATTTCCCTTCCAGCCATGAGTTCTGCTTCTTCTACTGCCCGTTTAATGGATTTTACAGTCTGATCTATATTCACCACCACCCCTTTTCTAAGCCCGGTAGAAGGACTGGTGCCTATACCAATAACATCTACTCCTTCTGAAGTTATCTCCCCCACCACACAACAAATCTTAGTAGTGCCCAAATCCAAACCTACAATTAAATTGTCTTTGGCCATAAAAAAGCTCCTTGCTTATACTTCAGTGGACATAACTAACCCATGCCCTGTTGCCAGCTATCTTCACTTCTCTTACCCTATCCAATTCTTTTTTTAACTTTAAATCCATAAAGACCTTTTTTAAAAAAGTTATTTCTCCTTCCAGCCCTTTTCTTTCCAGAGAAATCCATAAATTATAACCATCAATAAAAAGCCTTACCTCTTTACCTTTTACCTTTATTCCCCCAATCTTCTGCCAGGAAAAGGGAAAACTTTTTTCTCTTAAAGCAAGCACAATGGGCTTTAAGGAAATATTGTCTCTTTTCACTAACAAAGGTAAAGACAGATATTTTTTAGGATTTAGAATATCTATTTTATCTCCATTTATATCTGCATAAAAAATTTTATCACTGTCTTTTAACAAGAAAAAAGGTTCCTTTTCTTTTATTTCAATACTTAGTTTATCTGGAATAGTTCTCTTAATTATGCTTTCATAAACCCAAGGATTTCTTCTTAGCTTTCTATTAAGCTCAGATATATTTAAACTAAATAAGTTATCACCAAGCCTAAGTCCAAGATAAGAAGTTATATCATTGTAGGTAAGCATTTCATTACCTTTTATTTCTATTTTTTTCAAAGAAAAATAATCCATAGTGGTTATTGTGTAATATAATTTCAAAACAATAAAAGAACCTATAGCCACAAAACTAATAGCTAAAAACAGGGTAAAAAGCAAAGAAAATATATCTAAAGTTCTTCTTTTTCTCTTATATTTTTTACTGGTTAAACTTACTGCCATTTTATTAACTTTACTTCTGGCTCCAAAAGAATATCTTTTTGTTTAAATACTTCTTCCCTGGCCATATCTATAAGAGTAAAAGCATCTGTAGGATTTCCCTGTCCCAAATTTATTAAAAAATTGGCATGCTTTTCGGAAAAAGCCATACCACCTAAAACCTTTCCTCTAAAGCCACATTCCTCTAAAATTTTACCTGCACTAACTTCTTTATTGGGGTTTTTAAACACGCAGCCTGCACTGGGATATGCTAGAGGTTGTCTATCCTTTTTCTCTTTGTACCAATATGTTATTTTTTCCTTTACCAGACTCTTACTTACCTTTCTCAACCTTAGCCTGAGATTAACAACCAAAAAGAACTCATAGCCACAGTTAAAATAACGATACCCTAAAGCAACTTTATCTTTGGAAAGCTTGATTTTTCCTGTCTCAGCAGTCCATATCTCCACTTCTTCCCAGACCTCTCCTATTTCGCTACCAAAGGAGCCTGCATTCATGGCTACAGCTCCTCCCAAACTGGCAGGAATACCTGCTAAATTTTCCAAACCACTCCAGCCTTCCCTAACACAAACCTGAAGTAGCCTGGGCAAAGAAAAGGAAGCATCCACTCCAATAGTTATGCTTTCCTTATCTTCCCTGAGTACCTGTAAATTCCTTTTTTTAGGCAACCACCTTACTAAAAGCTGATTTATCTTTTCAGCAAAAATAAGATTACTTCCCCTGCCCAGAACCAGAAAAGGTTCTTGTTTTTCCTGAAGTTGGCAAATAAAGTCCAGATCTCTTTCTTCTTCTAAAAGATATAAATAAGTTCCCTTGCCCGGGAGCCTAATAGTAGCCAGTTTTTTTAAGTCTGGTTCTTTTATAATTCTCATTGTAAACCTAAAAACTTCTCCCCTATGGTATAAACACTACCCGCCCCTAAGGTGATAAACAAATCTCCTGGTTTCAAAATATCTTCCAGTTTATTTTGCACCTCTTCAAAGGTTTCAAAAAACAGGACCTGCTTTCCCATTTGCTTGATCCCCTGGGCTAAAGTAAGGCCACTTACTCCAGGAATGGGAGTTTCAGAAGCAGGATATATCTCGGTGAGTAAAAGCAAGTCTGGTTTGGATAAAACCTTGCAAAACTCTCCAAACAAGGCCTGGGTACGAGTAAACCGGTGGGGTTGAAATAAAACCACCAATCTTCTTTCTGGAAAACAAAGGCGCGCAGTATTTAAGGTAGCTTCTATTTCTGTAGGATGATGACCATAATCATCCACCACGATTATTCCCTTTTTTTCTCCTTTGATTTCAAAACGCCTTCCCACTCCTTTAAAAGAAGAAAGTCCCTTAAATATGTCTTCTGGCTGAATACCAACTTCTAAGGATATACCAATGGAAGCAAGAGCATTTAAAACATTGTGTTTACCTGGATGAGGCAAACTAACTTCACCCAGATTTTTACCTTTATAAAGCACTCTAAAACAACTTCCCTGTTCACAATGAACTATTTTAGCCTGTAAGTCATTTTCTTCAGAAAAACCATAAGTAATTACTGGCCTTTTTACCAGAGGTAAAAGGGACCTTATATTCTTATCATCTCCACATACTACATTTAAACCATAAAAAGGAACTTTATTCATAAACTGCAAAAAGGCTTCTTTTATCTCTGTTATATCTTTATAAAAATCAAGATGGTCTGCATCAATATTGGTTACAATGTTAAAAATGGGAAACAAACACAAAAAAGAACCATCTGACTCATCAGCTTCAGCTATTAAATATTCTCCACTTCCCAAAACTGCATTGCTACCAAAAGCGTTTAATCTACCTCCAATAATAACAGTAGGGTCAAGACCTGCTTCTTTAAAAATAGTACCCAAAAAAGAAGTAGTGGTGGTCTTGCCATGAGTGCCAGCCACAGCAATACCCACCTTTAAACGCATCAATTCAGCAAGCATTTCTGCTCTGGGAATAATGGGAATTTTTCTTTTTTTAGCAGCAATAACTTCAGGATTATCATCCTTAACTGCAGTGGAGCGCACCACCACCTGAGCCTCTCCTAGATTTTCTGCTCTATGGCCAATAAAAATCTTTGCCCCCAGGGATTGTAAGCGTTTTACACTAGCACCTTCTTTTAAGTCAGAGCCGCTCACCTCATAACCAAGATTTAAAAGCACTTCAGCAATGCCACACATTCCTGAACCGCCAATACCAATCATGTGAATTTTTTTGATTTTAATTTTCACTGCTAAGCTCCTTGGATTAACCCTTCTATCTCTTCTAGAATCTTTTCTGAGGCTCTGTTTTCGCCCAACTTTAAACTATTTTCAGCCATCTGGCGCAATTTGGCAGGACTTTCCAAATAGTCAATAACCAGGGAAGCAAAATTTATTTCCTGTAAGTAAGGCTGTAAAACCACCAAAGCTGCTCCTATCTTTTCCAAGGCTTGAGCATTTTTTAATTGATGGTCATAGGCAGCATAGGGATAGGGTACCAAAATACTGGGTCTTTTTACTGCACAGAGTTCAGCAATGGTAGAAGCTCCAGCTCTACAAAAAACCAAATCAGCAAAGCTGTAGGCTTCTGTCATGTTGTCAATAAAGGCCTCCACCTTTGCTTCTGGATAAATATTTACATACTCTTTTTTTACCCATTCATAATCTCTAGGACCAGTTTGATGCCAGATGTTTATTTTTTGTTTTTTAAATTCTTTTAAATACTTAACTACAACTTTATTGAGAACAGTGGCTCCCTGACTACCACCCAAAATTAAAAGATTTTTAGAGCTAAAGTCTTCCTTAAAGGAAACTTTTTTTATCTCTTGTCGAATGGGATTTCCGGTAAGCACTGTCCTATCTTTAGGAAAAATGCCAAACTCATCAGGAAAAGAAAGAAACACCCTATTTACTTTTCTGGCCAAAAGCCTATTAGTCAGGCCAGGAAAGGAATTTTGCTCATGAATGGCCCTTTTTAGCCTTAAGATATGAGCAGCATACACTGGAGCAAATCCCGCATAACTGCCAAAGCCTACCACAACCTGAGGCTTAATCTTTTTCAGCCAGTAAATACTTTGAACAAGGGCCAGACCCAGGCCAGTAAGCTGAACAATCCCCTTTATGCCCCTGCCCATTATGCCTCGTACTGGAAGTCCCCTAAAGGCAAAGCCCTTTTCCTGCACAATCTTACCTTCAGGTCCATACTTACCCCCCATAAAGACAATTTCACACTCAGGATATTTTGCTTTTATTTCTTGAGCTAAAGCTAGAGCAGGAAAAATATGTCCTCCTGTTCCTCCAGTGGAAAGGACTATTTTTTCCAATCTTTTCAACTTTGACCTCGCTTGCTTAAATTTAAAAGTAATCCTACCAAAGTAAAAGACAACAAAAGATTACTTCCTCCATAACTTATAAAGGGCATGGGTATTCCCTTGGGTGGTACAACGCCAAGCACCACTCCCAGATTCAAATACATATTCCAGAGCAAGATAAACCCTGCCCCAAAGGCCAGCAACCTTCTCTCCAGGTCCTGTTGTCGCAAAAAAATCACTATCCAGCGCCAAAAAATCAAAAGAATTAAGACAAAAATTAAACTTAACCCCCAGAACCCCAGTTCCTCTCCCAAAATAGACAAAATAAAATCATTATGAGCTTCTGGTAGATAAAAAAACTTTTGTTTACTCTCTCCCAAACCAACTCCCCAGATTCCCCCATTAACCAAGCCATAAAAGGACTGAATAAGTTGATAGCCACTATCATAAGGGTCCTGGAAGGGGTTTAAAAAGGCCTTAATCCTTTCCAAACGATAAGGAGCTTGCAATACAGCCAGAACCACTCCGCCAATTCCCAATCCTAAAAGTCCTCCAAAATAGCGTAGAGGTACTCCTCCCACAAAAGCCAACCCCAAAAACACGCTCAGTAAAAATACAGCTCCACCAAAATCCGGTTGTAAAAAGAGGAAGGTGCAAAAAGCAAGAGTCAAGACCAGAGGTGGAAGTATTCCTACTGAAAATTTATCAATTTTATCCTGTTTAAATCCATAAAAATAGCTAAGATATATAAGCAAAGTAAATTTTACAAACTCTAGAGGTTGAACAGAAAAATAGTGAAAATAAAGCCAGCGCCTGGCTCCACCAGCACTTTTACTCCAGGGAGAAAATAGAACCAAACTTAAGAGCAAAATAGACACAAATATAAATATATACCTCATTTTAAAAAAAAGATTTATATTTATTTTATAAGTAACAAGCATAACTAAAACACCCACAGCCATAAAAACAGCCTGTCTAGTTAAGTAGGAAAACTTACTTTCGCTTAGAACAGAACTGGAACTAAAAATCATAGTCAAACCAATAACACACAGTATAAGTACAGAAAATAAAAGTATATTATCATATAAAAAGTAATTTTTATACTTCTTTACCATCACTAAATATCTCTTTTACCAGACGTTTAAATTCTTGTCCTCTCTCCTTATAGTCTTTAAACAAGTCAAAACTTGCTGTTGCTGGAGAAAGTAAAATATTTTCTTTAATTCCTATTTCTGCTTTTAACAGCAAAAGACTTTCCTTTAGAGAGGGAGTCCAGGACATATCTACCAGGTCAGAAAAGGCTGCTTCAAAAATTTCTTTACTTTCCCCAAAAAGATAAACCTTCTTCACTTTTTGTTGAATCAAACTTCCAAGTAAGGTTAAATCTCCGCCCTTAAAAACCCCTCCGCAAAAAAGCCTTATGGGCTCTGATACACTTTCCAGTGCCACTCTAAGAGAATCTACAGTAGTAGATTTTGAATCATCAATAAAATAACAATCTTGCCATTGCCAAAAGTATTCTAACCTATGCGCAGGAGGCCTAAAATCCTGTATGTAGTCCTGAAATTCCTTTTCAGATAATCCCAGGTAATTTAAGGCTAGATAAGCTGCTTCTAAATTTTCCTGATTGTGTTTTCCTTTTAAATATTTATTTTTAAATTTATCTCTAGCTACAAAATAAATGCGTGAAGATTTAAAGTTGTATTTTTCCAATTTATCTTTAAAAATAAAAGGTAATATAGCCAGGTCCTTTTCTTTTTGCTTTCTAAAAAGATTTAATTTTGCTTCCCAATATTCTTCTAAATCTAAATGAAAATCCAAGTGATTGGGGGAAAAGTTGAGTAAAATTCCTATCTGGGGAGAAAAGGAGTTGCAATTTTGCAACTGAAAACTACTTACTTCCAGTACCAGATAATCTACTTCCTCTCCACTCAGCAAATATTCACTGAGAGGAGTTCCCAGATTTCCTCCAGCAAAAACCCGCTTTCCCCATTTTTTTAAAACATGTTCCAGAATCAAAGTTGTAGTGGTTTTACCATTGGTACCTGTTACCGCAATAATGGGCTTGTCCACAAACCAGAAGGCCAGTTCCAGCTCTGAGTAAACAAAGGTCTTTGGATCTAGATAGCTTTCCAGATTTCTCTTATTCACTCCAGGGCTTAAAATAAGCATATTCAGCCCTTGAAAGTCTTCTTTAGCATGCTGCCCAACTTTTAACCTTACCCCCAGAGTATCTGCTAAGCTTTTCACCTCTTCCCTGATTTTAGCAGGGTCCTGCTCCAGCCAAACTATTTCTGCGCCTAGCCTGGCAAGTAGTTTTACCGCTCCCTGCCCGGAGCGACCACAACCAACCACTCCCACTCTATGACCCTTTAATTGACCTGGAAAAATCAACTGGCGCATACTTACCTCAACTTTAAAGTACTAAGAGCAATTAGTGCCAATAAAATGGATAAAATCCAGAACCGCACAATAATCTTGGATTCTGGAATACCTTTGAGCTCAAAATGATGATGAATAGGGGCCATTTTAAAGATTCTTTTTCCATTGGTCAGTTTAAAATAACCCACCTGTAAGATTACAGAAAGGGTTTCAATGACAAAAAGACCGCCTACTATCACCAAAACCAATTCCTGCTTGCACAATACCGCCATAAACCCCAAACTTCCACCCAGACTCAAACTACCCACATCTCCCATAAACACATCTGCAGGATGGGCATTAAACCATAAAAAGCCCAGGCCAGCTCCCACCAGGGCAGCACAAAAGACTGTAACCTCTCCAACCCCTGGAATGTAGGCTATTTGTAAATATCGTGCTAAATGAATGTGTCCACTGACATAGATAAACAAAGCAAAACAGGCAGCACAAACAATAGTAGGACCAATGGCCAAGCCATCCAAACCATCTGTAAGGTTTACCCCATTGGAAGCTCCGACCATGACCAGTACGGCAAAGGGCATATAAAAAAGTCCCAAGTCTGGCTGAAAATTTTTAAAAAAAGGAACCAGAAGCTTGGTATCATAACCTGGCAAAGTTAAAAGCAAGGTCACCACTCCCACTGAAACAATGACTTGCCCTAAAAACTTCCCCCTGGCACTAAGCCCTTTATTGTTCTTTTTTACCACTTTTAAATAATCATCTACAAAACCTACCAGGCCAAAACCAACAAAAACAAAAATGCTAAGCCAAATGTATTTGTTGGTAAGATCCCCCCATAAAAGCACACTGGTAAGTACACTAAAGGCAATTAATAACCCTCCCATAGTGGGAGTACCTTGTTTCTTTTCATGACAACTAACTTCTTCCTGAATGTATTGCCCAAACTTTATTTTTCTAAGCCAGCAAATAAATCTTGGGCCAAAAACTATGCTTAAAAGTAAAGCAGTAAGCAATGCATATATGCTCCTAAAAGTTATATACCTAAAAACATTAAAGACACTATAAACATCAGATAAAGGATATAATAAATGGTAAAACATGATTAAAACTCTCGTTTAAATTTGTTTACAAAGTTATCTAAACCAATAGACCTGGAAGCCTTAAATAAAAACAGTCCTTTTTTTAGATTATAATTTTTAATATAAGAAATAAATTCATCTTCATTATTTACTTCTAAAATACTATCTTCTTTTCCATAACCTTGAGCAACAAAGCGATAATTTTTACCTTTATAAAAAATCAAATAGGGATTTATTTCTCTTAATAGTTTTCCTAAATTTAAGTGTTCCTCTTCTGTTGCTGCTCCCAATTCAGCCATATCTCCTAAAACCAAAATCAAAGGAAGTTCATTAGCTATAGTTTTGGCACTATATAAAGAAGCCCGCATAGAAAGAGGATTGGCATTATAACTATCATCTATAACCCCAAAAACACCTTGCTGAAAAAAGTTAAACCTATGCTGGGGAAGTTCTATTGTTTTTAAGCCTTGAATAACTTCTTCTTTAGTTAGGGAAAAGTATTTGCTTAATAAAAGTGCACACTTTAAATTATCCTCAAATTGAATTCCCCAAAAAGGAAGCTCTACTTCAAATTCTTCCCCTATCCACGTAATTATAAACAACCCTTTTTTATCTTTAGAAATGCCTTTAAATTTTACCTGAATACTATCTTCTTGCTTGAAATATATCTTGTTAACCCGGGGATAATTTTTAGCTTCTTCCACTAATTCTAAATATTTATCATTAATAAAAGAAATACCACTGGAAGTAAGAAATTGTAGCAACTTCATCTTATTTTTAGCTACTTCTTTTACATTCTTAAGTCCTTCTAAATGACAGGGTCCTACATTGAGAATCACAGCCACATCAGGAGTCACAATTTCTCCCAATTCATCCATATCATAAGTGTTATTTATACCAACTTCCAGCAACCAAATATCTTCCTCTCCACTAAAATTGAAAATAGAAAGAGGTATTCCAATTTGATTGTTCCAGTTCTTAAAATTTCTCTCCACTTTATGTCTTTGCTTCAATAAAAAATAAGCAATTTCCTTGGTTGTAGTTTTTCCAGCTGAACCAGTAAAAGCCACTACTTTGGCTTTAGAATTTTTTCTTAAAAAATTAGCCACTCTACCCAGAGCCTTAATAGTATCATCTACTAAAAGCACAGGTATGTGAGGTTCATATTCTAAAGGCCTATGTACTACTAAAGCCAAAGCGCCTTTTTTTTCTGCCTCCTGGGCAAAACTATGACCATCAAACCTGTTGCCACGAATACAAAAAAAGATATCTCCCTCTTCTACCAGACGACTATCTATTTTTATACCCTTTATAGCTTTATCTTCCTGGCCTTTTAATTCTCCTATGGCCCTGGTAATTAAATAAATATCCTTTAGTCTAAGCTTCATTTAAAATTTCCTGCACCACTTTTTTATCTGCAAAAGGATAGCGAATTCCTTTTATTTCTTGATAATCTTCATGACCTTTACCAGCAATAAGCAAAAGGTCTTCTGGAGTTAAAAGCTCAAGAGCTCTTTTTATAGCTTTTTTTCTATCTACCTCTACCTCATAAGAATAATTCTCTGAAAACCCTGGAAGAATATCTTCAATAATCTTTTCTGGTTCTTCAAAACGAGGATTATCAGAAGTAACGATTGCCATATCAGCAAACTTACTTACTGCTTTAGCCATAAGAGGTCTTTTACTTTTATCTCTATTTCCACCACACCCAAATACAACGATTAACTTTTTATCTGTAAGTTCTCTTAAAGTCTTACATACATTTTCTAAGGCGTCAGGAGTATGAGCATAATCTACTACTATATTTAAATTTTTCTTATTAACAATTTTTTCTACCCTGCCTGGAACGCCGGGAAAACTTCTTAAAACCTCTGGCCAATCAACTGACAACTGTAAACACTCTATTAAGCCCATACAGGCCAATAAGTTATAGAGATTATATTTGCCCAAAAGTGGTAAAAAAATTTTTTCTATTCTATCTTTTAACTTTACTGTACCTTCTATTCCTTTTAAGTTAGCTATATAATCTAACACCTTAATGTCATTATAATCATTAAAACCATAGGTTATACTATCTTTATTTTTTAAATCATCTATAATTTTTTTACCCCACTCAGAATCACCATTTACAACTGCCCTACTGGAATATAATGTAAACATCTTTTTCTTAGCTAAAAAATATTCTTCCATGCTTTTATGATAATCCAGATGATCCTGAGTTAAATTGGTAAAAATACCAGCCTCAAATTCAAGTCCTGCAACTCTATCTTGGTCTAAAGCATGTGAAGAAACTTCTATACAAGCATAATCCATTCCTTTTTTTTCCATATCAGATAAATAACTATACAAGCTCAAACAATCCGGAGTGGTTAAAGAAGCTGGGAAAGAAGTATTTCCTATCCTTATATTTATAGTGCCAACAATACCTGCTTTAAACCCTATTTTTTCCAACACATGGGCAATTAAATAAGAAGTAGTGGTTTTGCCATTGGTTCCAGTAATTCCAATAAGTTTTATTTTTCGTCCTTGAGGAAAATAATAAGAATTGGCCAGTTCTCCCAGGGCCTGAGTAGGATTGGGATGAAAAATTCCTTTTTCTCCCAGTTTAGAAACTATTTCCTGGTTGGCAGAAAGTACATATTGAGCGCCTTTACTCAAGGCATCTTGTATGAATTCATTACCATCTACTGTAGTACCAGGCAAAGCCACAAAAATATCTCCAGGCTCAACCTTTCTAGAGTCAGAAACAACTCTTTTTCCTTTTTTAGCTAAATCCAGTAAAAAAGAGTATTCTTTAGACATAAATTAACTTTCTCCCAGCAATAATTCCACCTGCATATTTTTCTTCAATTCCACCCCTGGTGCAGGTTTCTGGCCTCTAACCACTAAACCCTGTCCTTTTAATTGAGGGATAAGGCCTTGGGAAATAAGCACATCCATTGCTCTACGCACTGACTGTCCCCTTAAATCAGGCAATCTATTTTTCCATACCACTTCTTTTTTTATCTCCTGGGAAAAAACATGTTTTGTTTTTGCAGGAACAGTAGTTGAAGGAAGTAAAGAGTGATCTACTGATAAAAGTCGCAAAGACATCTCCTTCACGCCTGGACCAGCAACTACCCCTCCGTAATGTCCTTTTCGAGGCTCATCTAAGAGTAAAAAAACAACATATTTAGGATTTCTGGCTGGCAACAACCCCACAAAGGAAGAAGTATAAACCCCCTCTTTATAACCACCTTGTTTTAAATCCGCCTTTTGAGCTGTTCCGGTTTTTCCACCTAACTCCACTTCTTCTAATTTGCTTAACTTTCCTGTGCCTTCCTGATTGACCACTTCCCAGAGCATGTCCAAAAGTTGCTTACCTGTTTGCACGCTAAAAATTCTTCTTCCTTTTTCCTGCTCTACTGTAGGAGAACGTAATAACTTTAAGGGAACAAACTCTCCCTTTCTGGCAATAGCTAAGTAAGCTTGAACCAGGTGCAAACCAGTGGTTGCCCAACCCTGGCCAAAGGCAGCAGAAGCCAGGTCTACCCTATTCCACTTATAGGGTGGCCGTAACAAACTTTCCGAAAGACCAGGTAAAGGGATATCCACTTTATCCTTAAAGCCAAACTCAGCGAGAAAGCGATAATAGTTTTCAGCTCCCAATTCCAGTGCAATTTTACCTGCCCCAATGTTGCTGGAATATCTAAGGATTTTGTTTACAGGCAACCAGCCATAGGGATGAGTATCTTCAATAACTATGTTGTCCAGCTTCCACTTTCCCTGCTCACAAAAATAAATAGATTTGGGCTTCACCACTTTTTTTTCTAAAGCTGCAGCTAATAAAAAAGGCTTAGCTGTAGAGCCTGGTTCAAAAAGATCCAGGGCTGCCCTGTTTCTTCTTTCTTGAGGAGTGGAGAGATAAAAGAGGTTGGGATTAAAAAAAGGATAATTGGCCAAAGCCAGGACTTCGCCATTGTCCACCTCTACCACTATAAGCTGACCATGCCTGGCCTGAAACTTTTGCACACTTTTTTCCAAAATATCCTCGGCAAAGGCTTGAACCCTTGTGTCTATGGTTAAAACCAGGTCCTTGCCAGCTAAAAGAGGAGATAGGAAAGTGTATTTTATGAGCCTTCCCTTACCGTCCTGAAAGGCAACAAATTGTTTTTCCTTTCCCTGCAAAACCTTATCAAAACTCTTTTCTAACCCCTCTAAACCCTCTCCATCTATATTGGTAAAGCCCAAGACTTGCCCCAGCAGATGCCCCTGGGGATAAACCCTGGTGAACTCTGTAGTCAAATATATCCCTGACTCAGGTAAAAAGATTTTCTTGATCTGAGCCGCCTTGGCATCACTTATTTTTCTCTTAATCCAGACAAAAGAATTCTTTTTTTGCAACTTCTCTAATACTTCCTTGGAATCTAACTCTAAAATACGGGCCAACTGCTTAGCTACTGAAGAGGCACTTTTTACCTCATATGGTCTGGCAAATACTGAAAAGGTCTGGACACTCTGGGCTAAAACCACTCCATTGCGATCCAGGATCTTACCTCGATAGCCCTGGACCTTTTTTTCTACAAAATAGTGATTGGAAAATCTGGCTTTTATCTCTGGAGCCCACCAAATTTGAATCCAAAAGGCCCTGGCCCAGAGCCCTAAAGTCAGGAGAAAAAAAACTACTGCTACCAGTCCAAAGCGATGCTTACTTTTGTCTTTTGCTTTCAGTCTATGCTTTAAGCTCATTTGGCCAGTACCCTTACTTCCTTTTCCTGAGGCGGCCTTAACCCCAATTTTTCAGCTTCTTCTTTTAACCTTAAAGGTGAGAGCAGGTATTCTTTTTCTGCTAGTAGCTTGGCCTGTTTTTCCTGAGCTACAAGAACCTTTTTCTCTAATTTACTGGATTGATAAGCCAAGTCCGCAATGGAAATACTGAGCCAGATTTTAAAAAAGCCCAACAAGAGTCCGCTAAAAATTAAAATTATCAGGAACCAGCTTTCCTTTTTCATATCTTTTCAGCCACTCTTAATTTAGCACTCCTGCTTCTGGGATTTTGCCTAACTTCCTCTTCTCCAGCTAAAATGGGTTTATTAGTTAAAATTTTAATTTGTTTTTTATGGCCACACTGGCAAATCACCACTTCTGGGGGACAAAGACAGTCTTTGGCTTCTTTTTTAAATACCTTTTTGACGATTCTATCTTCCAGCGAATGAAAAGAAATAATGGCCAGGCGACCCTGGGGAGCAAGATAGGAAAATATTTTATCCAAAAACCTTTTTAAAGAATCCAATTCCTTATTAACTGCAATCCTTAAAGCCTGAAAGGTCTTGGTGGCCGGATGGTTTCTGGCCTCTCTTCTTCGCTTGGCAGGATAGGCCCGGCTCACAATCTCTGCTAACTCTAAAGTGGTTTCTATAGTTTTCTTACTTCTAGCCTCTACTATGGCTCTGGCAATTCTTCCGGCCAAGGGCTCCTCTCCAAACTCAAAAATAATTTCCTTTAAGCGCTCAAAAGAAGCTTTATTAACTAAAAAAAAAGCAGATTCCCCCTCTTTTTTACTCATACGCATATCCAAAGGACCGTCTCTTAAAAAACTAAACCCCTTTGCAGCCGAATCTAACTGCAGGGAAGACACTCCCAAATCTAAGAGCACTCCATCCACTTTTTCCCACCCCATCTCAGCCAAAAACAAATCAAAATCCGCATAATTACCCTCAAATAAGTGCACCCTATCTGCAAAGGGAGTAAGTCTTTGTCTGGCTAGTTCCAGGGCTTGAGAGTCAAGGTCAATCCCCACCAGTCTGGCCTGGCTATGCTCTAACAAAGAAAAGGAATGTCCACCCAAACCCAGGGTCCCATCCAGAATTCTTTTTCTTTTTTCAGGCTCCAGCCAGAATAAAATTTCTTTCTCCAAAACAGGTATATGTTCCATTGCTAAAACCTTAACTCAAAACCCTGTTCAGCCAGTTTATCCATTACCTGCTCAAAATTGGCTTCCACTTCCTGTCTCTGGGCTTCAAAAAGCTCTCTATCCCAGATTTCAAACTTACGCCCCACACCAGCCAGTACAATATCTTTCTGAAGTTTGGCATATTGCCTTAAATAGGGAGGAACTAAAATTCTTCCCTGCTTATCCAGGGAAACTTCCATAGCTCCGCTAATAAAAAAACGATGAAAATCTCGGAAAAGTTTATTGGCCATATTTAAAGAGGAAAAACTCTTTTCAATAGCCTCCCACTCAGGCAAGGGATACCCCACCACACACTGATCAAAATTGGTCAACATTAGCTTGCCCTCTGGAGAAAGCCGTAAAACCTCTTCCCGAAACTCAGGAGGAAGGAGTAGCCTTCCCTTGGCATCAATATTGCGCAGTGTGTGCCCTCTAAACATCCCTTTCCTTCTACTTTTTACCACTTTTTACCACTTTCTTTTACATAGCGCAAGAAAAAGTCAACTATTTTTTTACAACTTTACCCCTTTTTTTTTCTTTTTTTTTTCGATATAAAGAAAATAAAAGATACTAATCTCTTAGAACAAGGAGAGGCCTATGCGTACCAGGATTATTGCCACCCTAGGTCCTGCCAGTGAAAAAGTAGAAGTAATCAAAGGTCTTATTGAAAATGGCGTATCCATTTTTCGTTTAAACTTTTCTCACGGCCGGGCCAAGGACTTTGAAAATATAGTGCAAAAAATCCGAACCATTGAAGAAGAATTAAAAAAGCCTCTTACCCTTCTCCAGGATCTCTGCGGACCCAAAATCAGAATTGGACACCTGAAAAAAAGCCCTCTTACCGTACACAAAGAAGAGCTCTTCTACCTGGGAAAAGGGCCGCAGGAAGCAGAAAATTTCATCCCTTTTGCCAACCTGGAACTACTGGATACTCTTTCTCCCAAAGACCTGGTGCGCATCAGTGATGGTGGTCTGGCCTTTGAAGTGTTAAAAAACTCTTCTGAGGAATTACTCCTAAAAGCCAGAGACAATGGACTTATCACTTCTGGCAAAGGTATTACCTTCCCAGGCAAAAGATTAAAACTGGCAGCCCTTACTGAAAAGGACAAGCAAGACATTTTAGAAGGCATAGACCTGGGAATTGATGCCCTTGCCCTTTCCTTTGTACAGGGGCCAGAAGACATTGCCCAGGCCAAAGCCATTTGTGCCAAAAAAAATAAAAAATTACCTGTTATTGCCAAACTGGAAAGACAGGCCGCTCTGGACAGGCTGGAGGACATTTTAGCTATTGCTGATGGCATAATGGTAGCTCGAGGAGACCTGGGGCTGGAGTGTCCCCTGCCCAGCTTACCTTTTTTACAAAAGGAAATCATTCGCAAATGCAAACAAACAGGTAAACCTGTTATTGTAGCTACTCAAATGCTACTTTCCATGGTCAACAGTCCCATGCCCACCAGAGCTGAAACCACAGATATTGCCAATGCCATTCTGGATGGAGCAGATTGTGTCATGCTTTCTGAAGAAACAGCTATAGGTAATTACCCTGTAGAAGCAGTAAAATACATGCGCGAAATAGGAGAAGAAGCAGAAAAAAATTTCTTTAAATTGCGAAAATCCATTGCCGAGCCGCAAGAAAAAGATTCTGAAATGTCCATAGCTCACGCTGCCTGTGTATTGGCTCAAAAGTTAAAGGCCAAAGCCTTACTGGCCCATACCAACTCTGGCACTACAGCAAGATTACTTAGCTCTTTTAGACCAGAAGAGCCCATATATGGACTCAGTCCATCTGCAAGTGTGTTAAAGTATATGAACTTTTTCTGGGGAGTAATTCCAATATTGACTGGACAAAATATTATAGACCATTTAAGAAGAGTAGAATATTTTGTGGAAAATAGTAATAAATTTGTTTCCAAAGACTTGGTAGTAATTACTGCAGGGCATCCTAAAGAAGGACAGGATAGCTGTCCAACCAATTTGATTAAGGTCTACATAAAATGAAAAATATAAAAATTGATGCAGCTTCTTTAAATCAGGAATTTTATCAAATATCCCCTCGCATTTTAGAAAGTTTTCCCAAGTTTAGAATGCCAGTAAACTTATACCTCTTCAAAGAAAACATTGCCTCTCTTCAACCTCTTTATAAAAAAGAAACCAGACTCCAGGAAGAAGAAAGAGAAAACATCATCAATCTGGCCAAAGAAGGAGTTGTATTTGTTTCCAGAGACGACCATCCCATTTATTCCAAGCACATCAGTAAACAATTGGACCTTATTTTAGTGGATAAAAATCTAACTCCTACAGAGATTATAGATATTTTAAAGCTAGCTATTCCAGAAAAGATATTAGAATTTTATGAACAACCGGTAAAACCAGCCTGGGAACAGTTAAAAGAAGATGTGTTGGTTTTACTAGAATATGTGCGCCAGGACCCCTATCGCCTAAAAGGCCTTTTAAAAAATCTCTTTACCCAGACCTCTGAAGACTTGACCAAACACACTTACAATGCAGGTATAATTGGTCTTAGCATTCTTTTAAACATGTCCAGGGAATTTAAAGAAAAAGAAATTATCTTTATAACCCTGGGGCTCTTTTCCTATGAACTCGGTTTTTACCGTATACCCAAATTTATCCGAGAAAAAAAATCCAATCTCACTCCAGAAGAACAACAAAAACTTTTTAACCACCCCACCACCAGTGCCAATATAATGCGTAAGCTAGATATTCGGGAAGAACCTCTTTTAAACTGTCATCTGGAACACCACGAATTCTTAGATGGCAGTGGCTATCCTCGCAAACTTTCCGGACAGGAATTAAGCACAGCTGGCAGGATATGTAGCCTGGCCAACTTCAGTGCAGAACTCCTGGCTCAAGGTATTCAACCCATCCAACTAATAGAAGTACTCCCCTCCCAAAGCAAAAAGCTGGACTCCAAAGCCTATACTGGATTGTTAAATATTTTAACAGATACCTTTGTTAAATAAAAGATAATATTTTATAAGAACTAAAAATAACCCATTGATATTACTTACCCCTTACTTACTCCTTTTTAAAAAAATAAAAAGTACAGTTTTAGTTGAAAACTTCCTAACCATAAAGTTAAAAAAGTCTTGACATATTTCAAAATTATTAGCTATATTTCAACATAAAAATAATTGTTAATCTCTGTTATCCATAGTAAAAATTGGAGGTTTAACTATGCAAAAATTTAATAAAGTTATGACTACATCTATATATGGGTTTGGATGTTTAATTTTAATTTTATTTTTGATTATTTCTTGTGCAGAAACTACTAATACCTATATGAAATTACCTTCTACTTTGTCTGCATATTCTTTCTCTGGGTATACTCCACAATCTTATTCACCCCCAGCATCAATACCACTTACAATCTCAGTAGTAGAACCTACATACAAAGAAAAACTTGCAAAAGATTACTATAAAGTTATAAAGAGTTTCAATAATAGCATTGGAATAAGCTTAGAGCAGATTATTATAGCAAAAGGAATGACCTCAAAAGGGCCATATTCTAGCCTGGATGACATACCATATCCAGATAAAAAAGACTCAAATTTAACCTTAACTGAAACTATTTATATTTATCCTATTGAAAAAGAAAACAGAGAGAAAAATGATTATTTTTATGATGATGGTTATGGCAATCCTATAAGATGTGAAGTTAAAACAGGCAAACTATTTGTAGAAATGTGGATTTCTCTTGAGATAAGAGAGCCTTTATCTGGTGAAAAAATGTGGATAAAAAAAATTGATTTAGGGATTTTAGAGAGAGAATATCAAGTTGGAATAAAAAAATATTGGTACTCCTATCCTCAAACGGATCCTTGGGCACCACCACAGGGAGAATGGAGGTATGGAGATATCATGTTTAATACTAAACCAGACATGTTAGCTGATATTTTAGGGGAAGTTTATCCAAAAATTCTTAATGCAGTTTGGTCATATTTAAATACTGACGAATTGTTAGAAATAAATAAAAAAGCTAAAGAAATTAGAGAACTAAAGAGATATTAGTTTATATTTAAAGAGTAAATATTAAATATCCATGCTATAAAAATAAATATTGTAACCAAAAGTGATACATATATTAATTTTTCTATATTTTTTATATTTTTTGTTCTATAAATATGAAAAGTTGAAATAATCAAAAATATAGACAACAAAATTAATAATAAGATAGAATTAATTTCAAGAATTTGCCCAATAAAAAAGAGACAAATTGTATAAGTAGTGATAAAAATTATACTTAAAATTTTGGGAAATTTTATATAACCACATATATTCATAACATTATTAAAAATATCTCCGTCTATATCTTTAAAGTCTTTTATATTTGAAATTGAAAAATAAGCAATAAAAATGTAAATTATAATATTTTTATTTATTATATTATAAATATCATAGTAAGACTTAATTAATGAACCTCCAGCCAAAAAAACACTAACCCCAATTGTTGCCAACAAAAGGTGACCAAATGGGTAAAATTTTCTAATTCTTAGAGGTGGAGCTGAATATACATAGGAGGCAGAAGCTATAAAAAACCAATAAAATATAAAGCTTTGATCCGTAGCTATAGCAAAAACTAATGAAAGCAGCAAAAAAATTTGCTTTAAGGACTCAGCAGTTTCTAATAACACTCTATTTGAGACGATCGGCCTGCTCGCATTTGAAAGTTTATCGATATCTATATCATATATATCATTCAAAATTTTGGCATATAAAAACAACATAATGATCGATATTGATGCAGATAAAAATTTCAACAAATCTTCAAAATTAAAAATCAGCAAGTGAATATTATTTTCCTTTGATATGAACAAAAATCCCATTCCTAACAAAAGTAAGTAAAATATCAACCTGCTTGGGTATAGAAAGGACAATATTGACGATAAATTTTCATAATTTTCTCTTTTTAAGGCATACAAAATTAAAAAAATAAGAACAATAAAAACAAATAAATACATATAAAAAAACTTCTGAGCTAAAGTTATCCCTGTTAATGAGAATCCTGATAATTTATAAAAATTTAACCCAAAGGTTTTAAAAATAGCAGGTAAGTATCCATATAAAAAAATTGTTGAGTATATTACAAGAGTTAAAACAATACTTAAAAACAATTTTTTTTCGAAGACAAGCAATGACAAATAAAAAGCTCCTAAAATCACTAATAAAATTTCAAGCCTGACCCCTCTACTTACCATATCTAATTCTACATATGGATTAAAGCAATTTAAATAGTTATATAAAAAAGTATTTATTTCAAAACTATAAAAAATATTTCCTCCTTGAAAATCATAATAAAAATAATCGAAAAGAGGAGGAATTATGGTAACTGGAGAAAAAATAACTGTAAGCCTAATAGATTCTATAATTTTAATCCCAAGAAAAAATGATAATATCACTGCAATTGTAAAATAAACACATAACCATGATAAATATATATGGGCATAACTTACTAAATTTAAATATAAATTTTTATAAAAAAACAAGCTATGATTCTTTTCTAACATAAATTCTAAATAAGTCCTAATTGTAATAACAGAAATCAAAGAATAAAATATTTTTTTTAATGTAAAATTTGAATTTGCAATATTCAAAGCTATAGATTCTTTAACACGTAAAATATTTTTTTTCATTCCATACCCCTAATCAAAATTTAAACTTTAAAAAACCTTACTATTTATTTTTATACTTCTATTTTTTACATTTATCAATTATTATACTATCTAACAATCTAATCTATTTAAACCAATTCAAACAAAAATAACCATTAGATTTAATTAAAAAAATAATAACTATTTATCTTTAAAATATCAAATTATAAAAACTTTATATTATAAAAACATCATTAGTAAAAAAATATTATATAAATCATACAATTAAATTGTAAACTTAAATATATCTCTCAACAAACAAAAACTTTAAATATATTGTCTAATTCATTGTTCCTGGTAATATCAAATATCCACCGTAATGTTATCAAGTCTAAAAATAAAAAAGTCAATAACCATATGAAATAATTGTGAATATACTTAAATCTAGAAAAGTAAAAAATGTTTTTATAAAAGAGGTTTATTAAGTTCATATCAAATCCTAAAAGAATACTTTATTCAAAAGAAACTACCCATATCTATAAATAATTACAAATTTACTGGTTTGTGGAGACTTACTTCCTGCTTTTTAATCCGAAGAAACTCCAGGTAATCTTTTGGATACTCTTCTCACAGTGTGGGTCTTTTTCTTCGTTTTCTGAGGGCCATATTTCATTAAATGTAGCTGCAAAGGAGTTATCACAAATGGTGCGAGACCTCTTCCCTTTGGTCCTGCTGGCCAGAAGCTGCAACACCACGGCCTCAAAGCTGACTTCTTGGGAGGTTGCAGTCAATTTAATATTCCCACTTCCATCGCACTGTTGCATCTTTCCATTTATCTTTAGACCTTCTGGGATTCCAAGCATAGTAAAAAGGATCATATCTGGATAGGGAGCTCCACTGGGAGCTTTTTGAAGAAGCATTCTACTTTCTGAGGGAGGAGTATAAGTCTTTTGTCCCTGGTCAATATACTCTTCAATAATCTCCGGACAGTCTGGGGCATGCCCATAATCATAGACCTTTTCCAGAAAAGAGTATTGGATTTTAACCTCCTGAAACTGGTAAAAATCTTGCCATTCATTGGATTCGTCCACGAGATATCTTAATTTACCCTGAATAATCATACCACTAGACCCCACTTCCTCCACCGTGGGAGTACCAGTTTCGTCTACAACTCGGGGAAGTTCCCATTGATTTTCAATGTGAATGAGAAAAGAAACATTCCCCTTTTTGATTTCCAGATTCTTCTCATGCACAGATCCTGGGTCTGGCTCTTCCAATGGTCCGAAAAAGGTATCACTTGCTTCGTCATCGCCGTATTGCGCATGGATTAACAAAGGTTTACATTCTTTGTGTAAAAGAACCTGGTGCATCTCATAACGGCCTTCCTCATCTGCCTGAGTTTCCCACTTTTCATTATCCAGAAGGGAACGAACAGTAACCAGAGCTCCCTTGGCGGGTTTTTTTCCATTTGGGGTCACCACTGTTATTTTTCCGCGCAAGGTGCCATAGAAGCCTTGATTATATTGCCTTCCCTTGGGCAAGTTGTACTTTTCAGCAAGTTCACGGTAGCTTTTATGTCCCTTATCACAACCATTGGGAGGCGTCTTGCACATGGAATCCTTAAAAAACTCTTCCATCAAATCAGTGGCATCCTTTTCCGCATCTCCAAAGTTCCACCAGCGAGCCTCTTGGCATACCTGGT
>NZ_JBSRHE010000015.1:0-56322 GCF_055126295.1 Desulfonauticus sp.
TGAGAGCTACCGCTTGAGAGAAAAATTGGAAAACTAGGGAGTGGGCAGGTGGGTCAATTTTGTTGTCCGAAAATGGATTAAATTTTTTGGCCATTGACAAGTACTTTGTTGAGCCTTAAAAAAGAAGTCAGATTTAAAGCCATCCAGGTTATAAAATCCACTTTAAAGGGAGAAGACCTTCAGGCTGCTCTGGATAATACCTTATCTCAACTATTAGATACAAGAGACAAGGCCTTACTTACAGAATTAAGTTATGGTTATTTTAGGTATAAAAATCAACTGGAATTTATCTGGCAGCGGTTTATAAAAAAAAGTGCCCATTTACCCCTGGAAATCAATATCCTTTTAAGTACTGCTGTTTATCAGCTGTTGTATTTAAGTAAAATTCCTGCTTATGCTGTTATTTCCTGGAGTGTTGAATTTAGTAAGCAAAACTATGGAGAGAAGTTAGCCGGTCTAGTTAATGCAGTCTTGAGAAAAATCTCTCAACTTAGCTTGGAAGAGGATTTTTTTAAACAGGATAAAGCAGATACCCTTACTTTTTTAAGCCGCAAATATGCTGCTCCCACCTGGCTGGTTCGCTATTTACTAAAAGATTTGGGAGAAGAAAAGGCCTTAAAATTTCTTGCCAGTTCCCTTTCCAGGCCCCTTAGTTCTGTTTTATTGGCAAAAAATTGTGATTTATCTGCCTTAAGAGAGGCTATTGAGGAAAATACAGAAGTAGGCTTTAGTATAAAGAAAGGCAGAGAAGAAGAAGTATTTAGGTTTTTAGAGGCTAAAAAATGTCTTTTTTATAATCAAAGTATTGAAAGTCAGAAGATTTTGTTAAGCCTTTTGGAGGAAAAGGACCATTTGGTTTGGGATGCTTGTGCTGGAAGTGGAGGCAAGTCTTTTATTTTATCCAGAGTGAATAAAAAGGTCATTGCGTCAGATATAAACTGGAAAAGGCTTTGTTTTTTAAAAAAGGAAAGCAAGCGTTTGGGATTTACTTTAATGGGAGTGCTTAGAGCAAGTGCTTATGCCTTGCCCTGTGCGCAGGTGGAAGGTATTTTGCTGGATGTTCCCTGTTCTGGTCTGGGTGTTATTGCGAGAAGGCCGGATATAAAGTGGAAAAGAAAGGAAGAAGATATTTTAAATCTGGCTAAGATTCAAAAAAAGATTTTAAGTAAAGTAGCATCCAGAGTAAAAAAAGGAGGAAAAATTTATTATCTTACCTGCACCTTAACCAGGAAAGAAAATGAACTCCAGATTGCAGAGTTTTTAACTGCTTATCCGCAATTTAGTTTAGAAAAGCAAATCTTGCCAGATTGTTCCAGGCAGGAGGTGTTTTTTGGAGCTTGCTTGCATAGAAAATGAGGATAGACTAAAGGTAAATTATAACCCTTAATTTTTATAGTTTTTTATGATTTACAAGCTAACAGAATTAGCCAATTATGTTTTTGACCCCTTGCATCGTCTATGGGAGGGAAAGGTTTTTCAACAAAAAATTGCAGGGGTTTTGGTTTTAACTTTTTTAATCAGTTTATCCTTAAGTGAATTAAAAAGACTGGGTTTACTTCCTGAATTTTTCTTCTCTCCCTGGATAAAGGCCAATCCCTTTTGGGCTGTGCATCTGGCCTTTTCCCTTTTGCTTGTTTTTGAAGTGATAAGCTTTATCTTTGTTTTACCCTGCTCTGTGTCCAAAGCAGTGGGTAAACAATTGGAGATTTTATCCCTTATTTTTTTAAGAAACTGCTTTAAATTACTCATTTCCTTAAATGAACCCATAAGTTTTCAAGGGCATCTGGACCTGGTTTTAAAAATAGGTGTGTATGGGCTGGGTGCTTTGTCTATTTATGTAATTATTTTGTGGTATTACAGGATAATTGGGCGGGAAAAGGAAAAATCTTCCTCCAAACAAATCAAGGGAGAAAAGATATTCCTTTTTGTAGGTGCTAAAAAATTCGTTTCTCTAATCCTTTTGGGCCTTTTCATTCTTTTAGGTGTTTATAATCTTTATGCCTTAATAATGCATAAAGGTCTTATTGCCTTTTTTAATGAGTTTTATACCATTTTAATCTTTAGTGATATTTTGATTGTTTTGATTTCCCATAGGTTTTTTCCAGCTTTTAGAGATATATTTAGAAATTCTAGTTATGCTGTGGCTACTTTGCTTATGCGCCTTTGCCTAACTGCACCTATTTATTATGATGTATTAATAGGAGTTATGGCTGCAGTTTTTGCTCTGTTAATTACCATCAGCCATACTAAAACCCAGGTATTATAATTTTATATTACAGGACTGGGGCAAATCTTGCGATAAGCACAAAAGGAACAGGGTTCCTGGCTTAAGCTGGGTTCAAAATAATCTTTTTCCAGCATATCAGTACATACCAGCTTTAAAAGTAGAGGGAGATTTTGGTTTAAGAGTTCTTGTTCTTCCTTGAGGTTTTTTTCTGTAAATAAAAGAGTTATTTTGGGCTCGTAGGGAGCCAGGTAAACCCAGCCACCATTGATATCCTTATCCTGGGTTTCTGTTAGAAGAAAAATATAAAAGGGAATCTGGAAGTCAAATTTCTTCTCTTTTAAAGAAGTCAAATCTGTATACTTAGTAATTACTTCCCTTATTTTGGCAGTGGAAGTAAGTTGCTGACCTGTTTTATAATCCAGGACTATGAGCTGATTGGCATTTTTTATTATTTTATCTATTTTACCTTTTAGATAGATATTATTAGTTAATTTATACTCTACCCTTTTTTCAAGCTCTTCAACTTCATATCCAGAATAAGTATTGCTTATGGTTTGGATATATTTTTTTAGTTTATGATAGGTAATGTGTCTTAAAAATAGTTTTTTATCTTTATCCAGCTTTTCTAGCAATCCCATCTGTCTAAAGTTTTCATCTAAAATTTCCCTTAAGTTTTCTATGTATTTATCTTCTATGCATATTTTCTTACCCTTAAAAGGCCTGAAAAATACTTCCAGGGTTTTGTGAACTACTGACCCCAGTAAGGCCGAGTCAAAAGTGCCCAGTTTCCTTTCTTCTTTTAATTGCAAGATATAGTTAAAATAAAAGAGTAGTTCGCATTTCAGGTAAGTGTTTAGATGAGAAGGAGAAATACCCTGGAGAAGAAGTGTTTTTATCTTTTCTTTATGCTCTTTTGTTTTGGGCAAGGAAGTCTTGGTGTTTAAGGCACTAGAGCTTAGAGGTGTAGATAGTTGTTTGAAAGCTGGTTCTTTTTTTTGTTTTTCCAGTTCCCAGATTATCTTTTCTACAAACCTGCTGGGAATGTTTTTCCCGCCTAAAAAATCTTTTTTTTCACTGGTAGTAAGCAAAAAATACACTTCTTTACTGGCTTTAAGCAACCTGGTTAAATGATAGCCCTGGATTTGTTCCTGTTTTTCCTGTTGGGGAAGGTTTAAAAGAAGCCTGATTTCGCCAGATAAAAGAGGGTTGGGAGAGCTTGATTGGGGAAGATTGCCTTCTTCTGCGCCTAAGACCAGGACCTTGTTAAAGGCCAGGAGCCTGCTTTCCAAAAGTCCCAGGACTTGGATTCCGGCCAGGGGTTCTCCTTTAAGGGGAAGAAAAATTTTTTGAGTGAGGTTTAAGATTAAATGCAGCCCCTTTTTCCAGGACAGGCTCTGCTCCTGTAAAGGAGATAATTTTAGCTGGCTTAAGACCTGTTCCTGCCAAACTAAAAGGGATTTTAAGCCCGTAGGCTCTTCTAATTCTAAACTGGTAGCCTGCTGGGTAAGGTGTAAAGCTTTAAACAGTTCCTGGAAAGTTTTTACCAGATTTTTTACTGTGGTTTTTTCTGCTGGTTGGTAATTTAAATAATTTTGAAAAAGGGATAGGATAAAATCTAGAGCTTCTTTTAGGTCGGGGTTATGAATTTTTACTTTTTTTATTTCTTCCAGGGTTAAGTAGGCTTTTCCCTGTTCCTTTAGTCTTAAATCAAGTTGAAAAATATCTTCTTCCAGCAGTCTTCCCTTTAGTTTGTTGTTTTTAATAAAGGGATGTTTGATGAAATCCAGAAAAGAGGGAAGGTAAATATATTCTTCCTGCCTATGCTCCATTAAGTTTTTTATAATTTGTAAGAAGGAAAATATTACCGAATATTTTAAGGGATAGCCCAGAGCAAAGTTTACTTTTTTGTCTTTAAGTTCAAACATAAGAGGCTTTAGGGTGTCGTTTACTGTGGTTAAAAGGGCTATCTTATCAGGTTGGCTGGGATTTTCTGCCAGGTGGTGTTTTATTTCTTTTATCAGGGCATGATAAGTAGAGGCAAAGACAAAGGAAAATTTGGGCTCTGGATAGTCTTTTTTACTTAAAGTCTGAGGAGTTAACTTTAATTTTTTTAGCTCTCTTACTAAAATGGGATGTATTTCTTTGGGGTCATCTTCAAAAAAGAACCTGGCTCCCTGGTCTTTTAAATAACTAAAAATAACCCGTTCGCTCTGGGTAAGGGCAAAGAAGCCAACCAGCCAGGTTTGCAGGTCTGAGTCCAATACCTGTAAATTGTTAGCCAGGGTGCGAAAACAAAAGCCTGGAGTGGTTAGGCGGTGTTGGTGAAATTTTCTCTCCAAATCTTCTTTTATCTCTTTTAGGTGAGTTAAGATGTATTCTGTGCAGGTGTTTGCTTGAAGACTTAAGTGGATGTTGGGGATATCTATTAGTTCTTTATCTGTTTCTTCCAGTAGTTCGTAGAAAGAGTTGGACCATTCCAGGTAATTTTCCAGGGAAAGAAAGTTTTGAAAGTAAGGATAGGTAAGGTGGATAAACTCCAGGTAATTGATCAGGGAATAGGGATGGATTTGAATAAATTTTAAAAAAACAAAATCCTCTAAACTGTAAATTTGAGGAGGAATAAAGGGTTTGGCTATTTCCTGCGCTAAATAATAGCGTAAAAAAAGCCCGGACCTTCTGGAAGGAAGAATGATTTGCAGGTGAGCCAAGTTTTCTTCTTGGGCAAGTAATTTGGCTATTGTTTGTAAGAAGTTTTCCTGGGGGTGGATAAGATAGCTTGCACTCATAAAACTGGCCTTAATTCTTCTTCTTCAAAGTAGATTAAATAAGCTTCTGTTTCCTTTTTAAATATATTTTGAAGCAACTGCTGATATACTTTCAACTGTTTTTTATGGTTTTCTTCACTATCCTCTTGCTTGGAAAGTTTTAAATCCAGAATTACTAGTTTTTCAGGAAATACTAACACTCTGTCTATACGATAGATATTCCCTCTAGCATCTATTACTTCCTGCTCTTTTAGCTCCTTAGTGCAGGCAGTAAAATTTTTTTCCTGAAGTAAAGTTAAAATAATATAAAACTTTTCCCTTATTTGTTTATGCTGGATTAAATCCTGGATGTTTTTTTCTTTATGGAGATAGAGTAAGCTTTGCTTTTGAGCAAAAAAGGCCCAGGCCTTTTCCAGGGCCTGGTCTAAGCTGGATTGGTCAGGTTTAAGCTGAGGTAAAAAATACAGGATAAGATGTAAAAAATCTCCCAGTAAAATGTATTTTTTAGGTGCTTTGGTATTTTCCTGAAGAAAATATTTTTTTAACATGCTTCTTTCTCCAGGAGGGTTTTAAGGATTTTACCCACGCCCCTGTCCTGATAAAAACAGTAAAGTTCCCTTTCTGCCCTGGTCAGGGCTACATAAAGCAGGTTGAGGCTTTCAATGGCTTTTTGGGCCTGCTCTTTCTCCAGATAGGGTTTGATTTCTTCAGCATAAGGTTTTTTTATGCGCACCAATCCTTCCTGCGGCAGGTAGAGCAGTTGAACCTTTTCTGGTTCCCAGTCTATTTTAGGAACAATAACTACGGGAAATTCCAGTCCCTTGGCGCTGTGAATGGTTAAAAGGCGAAGGGCATCTAAATTTTCTGGCACTTCCAGAAACTGCTCGGTTTTTCGTTCTTCCCAAAAGGTAAGAAAGGAAGAAAGGGGAAGAAAATCCAGGTTGGTAGTAAAAATAAGCTCCAAAAAGTATTCAATAAAGGGCAGATGCTCTGGAAACCGTCCATAAATATCTTCTTCAGTTAAAAAGAGCTGCACTAAGTCATAGCAACTGAGATAAGAGGTCTGATTTAAGTAAAAGGCCAATTTATCAAATAACTCTGGATGGTTTTCTTTAAGGGCTAAAAGCAAAGGTTTATCTGACTCCTTCTGGCTGTAGAGGGAAACATCTGGGTTTTCTTTGAGCAAGAAAAAAGAGCCCAGTAAATAGAGGTCTTCCAGGGGAGAATCTAGAAAAGATAGCCAGCTAATTAGGCCTCTAATGACCCGGGAAGTCTCCAGGAGCAGGCTGTTTTCAGAAATAGCTGGAAGGTCTGCTTGCCATAACAGGGAGGTAAAGTGGCTTACCTCCTGGTTTCTTCGACACAGGATGGCAATGTCTTTCAGGGAATAATGTTTTTGTAGCTCCTTTAGGGTGGAAATTACTTTCCTTTCTATTTCTTCTTGTTCTTCCAGGGCCAGATAAACAGTTTTTCCCTGGATATTGGTAGGTTTGGGGGCTGGTTTTTGTTTTACTTCTGCAAAAAAGGTCTGTATTTTTTCTTTTAGTTCGTTGTTATCTTTTGCTAAATTTTCTAATATAAGGTCAAGTTTTTCTCTTACCTGGCTAAACAAATTGTTGTTAAACTCTATAACTTCTGGAGTTGAGCGCCAGTTGTATTCTAAAAGGCAATCTTTTACTTCCAGAGAAAAGTCCCTTTCTATCTGGTTAAAGATTTCTGGATTGGCGTTTCTCCAGATATAAATGGATTGTTTACTGTCTCCAACCAAAATTAAACTTCCACCTTCACTCAGGCTGTTTTCAATAAAAAACTTTAAGATTTGCCACTGTTCTAGGCTGGTGTCTTGAAACTCATCCAGGAGAAAGTGTTTCCACCTTTCTCCCAGCAAGCAAAAGATATGGGGAAGATTAAATTCTTCCAGGCAGGTTAAAAGAGGTGCGTACCATTTGGAAGGAAGAAGAAATCCTTCTTGAGATTGTAGTTTAGCTAATTCTTTTTCTAAATAGTTACATATCTGGGTATAACTTTTTACTTTTGCTTTAGCCAAAGCAAGCAGGTAGGCATTTCTGGTTTCTTTAATCTGGGCAAAAAGTGTTTCTTCCCTCTCTTCTACCAGGCCTTGATAGTCCTTTTTCAATAGTTCCTTTACACTCGACTTGGAGAAGCAGGAACTATTCAGGTTTGTTAGAGGGTCTTTTAGATTATTATTCCAGGAATATTTCCATTCTGCCTTAGAGTCTTTTTGGTAAATGCTTTCTACTAAATCCAGCCCCAGGGTGTTTAATTTTTGTTCTAAACTGGTCAGGTCTACCTCTGTTCCTTCTTTTTTTTCTACCCTGTTTGCCAGGCGGGTGGTGATTAAGTCCATTATCCGGCTTTTTAATTTGGGCTGTAAATAAAAGCCAGAAGGTTTTTCTATGTTTAAATAGGAAGTGAAAAGCTCTTCGCTTTGAGGTGCTTTGTTTCTAAAAAAATTGTCTATTAGTTGCTCTAGGATAAGGGTTTCTTTTAGCTCTACAAAGAGGTTTTTGGGCCAGTTTTGGTCCAAGCCCAGCAGGCTTAAAAGGGAAAAGAGAAAGCTATCAATGGTTTTGACTTGAAAGCTTGCATAGTGTTCAAAGATGAGTTCCAGCCATCTTTGGGCCTTGGAAGAAGAAAAACCTATTTCTTGAGCTAGTTTTTTACCTGCAGGAGTGCCCAGGATTATTTCCTTTAGCCCTTTAATGATTCTGGATTTCATTTCCTTGGTGGCCTTGTTGGTAAAGGTTAAGGCGACCAGGGACTTTAAGTTTTCTAAGCTGGGCTCGAGTTGGGCTAGATGCCAGAGGAAAGCCTGCATCAAGGTATAGGTCTTGCCTGCTCCAGCTGAAGCCCGGATGCGTAAAATAAAGGGGTAAGAGAGGGAAGAGGTGAAAAGGGATTTCATCAGCTAAAAAGTTTTTTGGTAATCTTGGCTACATAGCTTCCTTGAAAAGTTGCTCCTGCTAATTCTTTGTCACTGGGCCACCTGGAGCCATCCCCGCCAGCAATTGTGGAAGCACCATAGGGCGAGCAGCCCATGATTTCTTCCAGGCCCATCTGTTCCTGAAAGGAATAGGGAAGACCTACTATAATCATGCCGTGATGTAAAAGGGTAGTATGGAAGTTCAAAATGGTGCTTTCCTGACCACCATGCTGGGTAGCTGTACTTACAAATACACTCCCCACCTTGCCTATTAAACTCCCCCTGGCCCAGAGTTTGCCTGTGGCATCTAAAAATTGACGCATTTGAGCACACATATTGCCAAAGCGGGTGGGAGTGCCAAAAATAATTCCCTGGTAGTCAGCCAGTTCCTCCACAGTGCAGATAGGGACATTCTCCTGTTTTTGTTTAAACTCCAGGGCGTTCATTTTGGTTAGCACTTCTTCACTTAAAGTTTCAGGTACTTTTTTGAGTACACCCTTTACTCCTTCTACCTGCTCTATTCCCTTAAGTACTGCCCTGGCCATTTGATAGACATGGCCATAAAGAGAGTAATAGAGTACCAGTATTTTCATAACTTTCTCCCTTTGTTTTTCCAATTATTGTTTATTTTCTACCCCACCCTTTGTAGCAAAAGGGAAGATTTTTTACCAGTTTTATCTTTGAGTAAAAAGTTGGTCTGGAATAAACAATTTCAAAGGAGAAAAATTATTTTTGTTCTTGACTTTTGCTTTAAAAAAGAATTATGTCCATAAAAAAAGAGGTTTTTTAGAATGATTGACGAAATAGATAAGAAGATCCTGAACTTGCTCCAGGAAAATGGGCGCATGAGCAATGCGGAGATAGCCAGGCGTTTAAAGATGGCTCCTTCAGGGATTTTGGAGCGAATTCGCAAGCTAGAAAGTAGTGGTATAATTGAAAATTATGAAGTGCGCTTGGACCATAAAAAGCTGGGGTTGGTTTTAACGGTTTTTATTTTAGTTAAGACCGCTGATCCTGTTGGCTCTACAGCCATCGGGCATGAGATTGCCAGAATAGAGGAAGTGCAGGAAGTCTTTTATATTGCTGGCGAGTTCAACTACCTGGTAAAGGCCAGGGTTTCTCACACAGATGCCCTAACCGAGTTATTAAAAAAATTCGGGAAAATAGAGGGAGTTATTGATACCAGGACCACTCTGGTCTTGCAGGAAATTTTGGAGACTTTGAGGCTGGATTTATCCGAAGTAAAGGAAAGGAAAAATAGGCGTAAGCGTAAAGAATAAGCAAGGAGGATATAAGATGCTGGATAAAAAGGTATTGAACGAAAAAATTAAAAGCAGAGGCAAGGAGTTTTTTGCAAGCATAAAGGGAGAAGCTCCTTCAGTTTTTAATAAAAGCTGGTGGACAGGTAAGGTAATGGACTGGGCCATGCAAAATGAAAACTTTAAGGTCCAGCTCTTTAGATTTGTAGATGTACTTCCCTACTTGGATAGCACAGAGTCTTTGACCAGGCATATTGAAGAGTACTTTACGGGTAAGGAAAATGACTTGCCAGCAGTATTAAAATGGGGGGCCAAAGGTGCTGCTGGTTTTGGCAAGGGCCTGGCTGGTAAGCTTTTGGCCAAGACCATTCGTTCCAACCTGGAGTCCATGGCCAAGCAGTTTATTATTGGTGAAAATACCAAACAGGCTATTAAAACTTTAAATAAACTTAGAAAAGACAATTTTGCTTTTACTGTGGATATCTTAGGAGAAGCTACAGTAAGTGAAGAAGAAGGTATTTTTTATCAAAATAGCTACCTGGAATTATTAGATGCCCTGGCCCAAGAAGCCAAAAAGTGGAAGGGGTTAATAAGTGGAGGAGATTTGGACTGGGGATATGCTCCCAAAGTAAATGCTTCCATTAAGCCTTCTGCCCTTTATTCCCAGGCTAAGCCTGTGGACTTTGAAAATACAGTCCAGGTTATTTACGAGAGATTAAAACCCATTGTGCGCAAAATAAAGGAGATTGGCGGACACCTCTGCATTGATATGGAGCAATATCTCTTTAAGGATATTACCTTGGAGGTGTATCGTCGTTTAAAAATGGATCCAGAGTTTAGGGATTTTGATGAATTAGCTGTGGTTTTACAGGCCTACTTAAAGGATACAGACAGGGATCTGGATGAACTTCTGGATTGGGCGAGAAGAGAAAAGGTCAAGATTTCCATTCGTCTGGTAAAAGGTGCCTATTGGGATTATGAGACTGTGATTGCCAAGCAAAGGGGCTGGGAGATTCCTGTTTACACTATTAAGGCTGAAAGTGATGCTGCCTTTGAAAGACAGGCGAAAAAGATTTTGGAAAATCACGATATTTGCTATTTTGCCTGTGGCTCTCATAATATTCGGACCATTTCTGCTGTTTTGGAAACAGCCCTGGCTTTGGGCGTTCCAGAAGAGCGCTATGAATTCCAGGTGCTCTACGGAATGGCTGAGCCTGTGCGCAAGGGGCTGCTAAATGTGGCCAAAAGGGTACG
The DNA here is from genome assembly GCF_055126295.1 of Desulfonauticus sp. Lineage (NCBI taxonomy): Bacteria > Pseudomonadati > Thermodesulfobacteriota > Desulfovibrionia > Desulfovibrionales > Desulfonauticaceae > Desulfonauticus > Desulfonauticus sp. Next base: position 10,450 of record NZ_JBSRHE010000015.1, read on the forward strand.
CCTTTATGCTCCCTATGGCGACCTTATTCCTGGTATGGCCTATCTGGTCAGAAGGTTGCTGGAAAACACTGCCAATGAATCCTTCCTGCGCCAGAGTTTTGTGGAAGGGGCTGCTCTGGACAGGTTAATGGAAGATCCGGAGATTATAGCAGAAGAAGAAAAGGCCAAGCGCAAGGAAAAACAACAAAAAACTCAGGCAGAAGGAGAGATTCCTCCTTTTACCAATTTCCCTGCTCCAGATTTTACCAAGGAATTTGAGCGCAATGCCTTTCCTAGAGCCATTGCTGAAGTGAGAAAGGAGTTGGGTAAGACCTATCCTTTACTTATCAACGGGGAAGAAGTCTTTACTGAAGACAAGCTTGCCTCTGTCAACCCGGCCAACCCGGATGAAGTAATTGGTTATGTTTGCCAGGCTTCTACCCAAGAAATTGACCAGGCCATTTATGCAGCTAAAAATGCTTTTCCCCTGTGGAGGGATTTGAGCCCTCAAGAAAGGGCCAACTATCTTTTTAAGGCGGCTGATTATGCCCGTAAAAATATCTTTAACCTGGCAGCCTGGCAGGTTTTAGAAGTGGGTAAGCAATGGGATCAGGCCCATGCTGATGTGGGTGAGGCCATTGACTTTCTGGAATACTATGGGCGTGAAATGTTAAGGCTGGGTAGTCCCAGAAAAATGGGAAGAGCACCTGGAGAATTAAATCACCTTTTCTATCAACCCAAGGGTATTGCTGCAGTTATTGCTCCCTGGAACTTTCCTCTGGCCATTTCCTGTGGCATGACTTCTGCTGCCCTGGTTGCAGGTAATTGCGTACTCTATAAGCCTGCAGGTCCTTCTTCTGTAGTGGGCTATACCCTGGCCCAGATTTATGCTGCTGCAGGCATTCCCAAGGGAGTATTTAATTTTGTGCCAGGTAGGGGAAGTGTGATTGGCGATTACTTGGTAGAGCATCCAGATATCAGCTTGATTGCCTTTACTGGTTCTATGGAAGTGGGGCTTAGAATTATTGAAAAGGCAGCCAAAGTTCAGCCTGGGCAAGAACAGGTGAAGAAAGTCATTGCTGAAATGGGTGGTAAAAATGCCATTATTGTAGATGATGACGCTGATTTGGATGAAGCCATTGTGCACATTATCTATTCTGCTTTTGGCTTCCAGGGACAAAAGTGTTCTGCCTGTTCCAGGGTTATTGTCCTGGAAGAAATTTATGATCGTTTTGTAAAGCGTCTGGTAGAAGCAGCCAATTCCATTGCCATTGGACCTGCTGAAGATCCTCACAACTACATGGGGCCAGTTATTGATGAAAAGGCTCAGAAAAAGATCCTGGAATATGTGGAGCTGGCCAAACAGGAAGGTAAGGTCCTGCTTATTAGGGATGATTTACCCAAGAAGGGATACTATGTGCCTTTAACCATTGTGGAAGGCATTACTCCTGAGCATCGCTTGGCCCAGGAAGAGATTTTTGGCCCAGTGTTGGCTGTAATGAAGGTCAAGGATATAGACCAGGCCATTGAATGGGCCAACTCCACCCGCTTTGCCTTGACTGGCGGCATTTTCTCCCGTAGCCCAAGGCACTTAGAAAAGGCCAAAAAAGAGTTTAGAGTGGGTAACCTTTACTTAAATAGAGGTATTACAGGCGCTTTAGTGGAGAGACAGCCCTTTGGTGGTTTTAAAATGTCTGGTGTGGGCTCCAAGGCAGGAGGACCTGATTACTTGTTGCAATTTATGGATCCTCGTTGTACCACTGAAAATACCATGCGTCGTGGTTTTGCTCCTATTGATGAAGGCGACGACTGGATAGAATAAAATTTATCTTCACCTCCCCTGACAGGGCCTTGAACCTGCTTGGTGCGGTTCAGGGTCCTGCATTTTTTTGGGAAGGTTTGACATACCTACCGTCAGTATGTATTTTAGCTACCATGGGACGAAGTAGCAAAGAAAAGGCTTTAAGAACCAGGGAAAAAATTTTGGCCAGGGCTCTGGATTTGTTTGCCAGCAGGGGCTTTGAGCATGTATCCTTTAGTGATATTGGCAAAAGTTTGCACTTGAGCAAGGGAGCAGTTTATTGGCACTTTAAGAATAAAGAGGTTTTGCTTGTAGAGTTGGTAAAGCAGGCTCTTTTGCGTTTAAAGGCCAGGCTTGCCCTTCAGCAAAAGGAGATAAACTCACTTGCTCAATTAGAAGAATACTATGTGCTTCTGGTCAAGGTGATTATTGAAGATGAGTTTTTATTAAAGTTTTTAAAGGTTGTTTATCGTATGGCCTGGTTGCCAGGAATTTTGGCCAGTGTAAAGCAAGAGGCCTGCCAGGTAATGCTTTGTCCAGAGGAGGTGAGTTTGTTAATTCTGGACAGGTTGAAAAGAGAGAATAAGATAAGGCTCTCTTTAGAGGTAGCTGATGTGGTGCATGTAGTAGAATGTTTTGTGGGAGGGCTTTTAAATTTTTATCTGACCCATCCAGAAGATAAAAAGAATGAAAGGATTTTAGATTATTTAAAAATAGGCTTAAGGAGTATTTTTAAAGGTTTTCAGCAAGAGAGCGCTTATGAATAAAAAAACTTTTTTACTGTTGGTGTTTTTGTTTTTTATGGTGGCCTGCAAGGGACAGGAACAAAAGGTAGTTGCACCTCCGCCTCCTCAGGTAAAGTTTCAATTTCCTGTGAAAAAGGAAGTTACTTACTACCTTTATTTTAGTGGGCGGACCAAACCCTTTGCTGCAGTGGAAGTAAAGGCCAGAGTGGAAGCTAAGGTGAAAAAGATGTTTTTTTAAGCCTGGGCAGAGGGTAAAGAGGGGAGAGCTTTTATTTTTACTGGAAGATGACCTATATCGTTCAAAGGTGGAGGAAGCACAGGCCCTGGTAGAAGTGAGAAGGGCAGAGTTGTTTAAGGCCAGTTCCACTTTTGAGCGTATGCAAAAGGTGTTTAAGCAGGGTGGAATCAGTGAACTGGAATTTATTCGGGCCAAAAGTGATTATGAGCAGGCCAAGGCCAATTTATCCCTAGCTTTAAGTAGCTTGAAACAGGCTCAAATAAATCTTTCCTATACCCAAATCAAAGCTCCCATTGATGGGAAAACAGATCTCAACAGAGTAGATGAAGGAGATTTGGTAGGTGTTTTAGGAGCCAAAACTCCTCTGGTTAGCATCATTCAAGACAATCCCTTGTATGTGATTTTTTATGCCAGTGAAACAGAGTGGCTGAAGTTAAAGGAAAAACTGGATGTTGCTAAAGGTTTTCAGGTGGACATTGGCACGAGCGAGGATGAGGGCTACCCTTATAGGGGAAGGTTGGAGTTTTTTGCTCCTCAGGTGGATGAATCTTCAGCCACAGTAAAACTTAGAGCAATAGTGGATAATAGTTCCTTTTCTCTGGAACCAGGTCTTTTTGTTAAGGTGAGAGTAAAGCTGGAGCAAAAGGAAGCCCTGGTAGTGCCTTTAAAGGCTGTATTTAACTTACAGGATGCCAATTTTGTTTACGTACTGGACAAAGACAATCTGGTAGCAGTGCGTAAAGTCAACTTGGGGCCTGAGCAAGGAGAGGAAGTGGTAGTGGAAAAGGGTTTAAGGCCTGAAGATAAGGTGTTGGTTTCTGGCCTGGCCAAGGTGAGACCTGGTATGCAAGTAATACCCAAGCAAGCAGAGTAAGAGATGTTTAGTAGTTTTTTTATCAAAAGACCTATCCTGTCTGCAGTTATTTCCATTGTCCTGGTTATCCTGGGAATGCTGGCCTTTTTTAAATTGCCCATTTCCCAGTATCCTGACATCTTGCCCCCCAGTGTGGTAATTTCTGCCAACTATCCTGGAGCCAATAGCCTGGATGTGGCCAGAGATGTGGCCAGGCCCATTGAAGAGGAAGTAAATGGCGTGGAAAACATGCTGTATCTTTCTTCTGTGTGCTCCAATAATGGAGAATACCGTCTAACCATTACCTTTAAGGTAGGCACTGATTTGGACCAGGCCATGGTCCAGGTTCAAAACCGTCTTTCCAAAGCAGAGCCCTTTTTACCCCAGGAAGTGCGAAAGCTGGGTTTAGAGCTCAGGAAGCAGACTACCAATGTTTATTAGCCTCTTTTCTGAAGATAAGGGATTGGACGAGCTTTTTTTAAGCAACTATGCTGTATTGCACCTAAAAAATGAACTTAAGCGTTTACCCGGGGTAGGAGATGTCCAGGTTTTTGGCGCTGGTGAATACTCCTTGCGGGTATGGCTTAATCCAGAAAAGATTCAGGAGTTGAACTTAACCATCCCTGAAGTAATTCAGGCTATAGAATCTCAAAATGTCCAGGTGGGAGCAGGTAGTATAGGCAATCCACCTGCACCGGCTGGTCAGCAATTTCAGTTGCCTTTGCAGGTAAAAGGGCGCTTGAGCGAACTGGAAGAGTTTAGCCAGATTGTTATCAAAAAGTGGCCAGATGGCCGTTTGATTCGTCTTAAGGATGTGGCCAACCTGGAATTGGGTGCAGTTACCTATTCCATTTCCAGCCAGTACAAAGGCATTCCTGCTGCAGCCATTGCCATTTTTCAGTCCCCTTCTGCCAATGCCCTGCAGGTCGCTACTTTAGTAGAGCAAAAGATGAAAGAACTGGCCCAAAAATTTCCTCCAGGTTTAAAATATACCATTCCTTTTGACTCCACTCGCTTTGTTAATGCAGCTTTTGAAGAGGTTTTGTTTACTTTTATTTCTGCCTTTTTATTGGTCTTTTTGACCATGATTCTCTTTTTAGAAGACTGGCGGGCAGCTCTTATCCCTGGCATAGCCATTCCTGTTTCTCTGATTGCCTCTTTTTTGGTGTTGCACCTTTTAGGGTTTAGTTTGAACCTTATTTCCCTTTTTGGTCTGGTTTTGGCCATTGGGATTGTGGTAGATGATGCCATTGTAGTGGTAGAAAATGTGGTGCGCCACATAGAAGAAAATCAACTCACCCCTCAAGAAGCCAGTCTAATGGCCATGCAGGAAGTAACAGGCCCTGTTATTGGCACCACCCTGGTGTTGCTCTCTGTTTTTGTGCCCACTGTGTTTTTAGAGGGTATTAGCGGGCAGCTTTTTACCCAGTTTGGATTGACCATTTCTGTAGCCACCGTATTTAGCTCCATCAATGCCCTTACCCTGAGTCCTGCCCTGTGTGCTGTTTTTTTGCGGCCCAAAGGCAAAAAGAACTGGTTTTTTCGCCTCTTTGACCAGGGTTTTGTAAAGGTTCGCAATGGTTATTTGCGAGTACTGGTTTTATTTTTGAGAAAATCTGTTTTAGGAGGAATATTTTTTCTCCTCTTGCTTTTTGGCGCTTACAAAGGATTTGTGTCTTTGCCCACGGGCTTTTTGCCTCAAGAAGACCAGGGCTATGTTATGCTGGCCATTCAGCTTCCCAATGGTGCTTCTAAGCAGAGAACCCAAGAGGTAGTAGACAAAATCAACAAGAGTTTGCAAAAGGAACCTGCCCTTTCTGGTTTTGTCAGTGTTACTGGCTATTCCCTTTTAGACGGTGCTCCTGCCAGCAATAGTGCGGCCATGTGGCTCATTTTAAAACCCTGGGAAGAGCGAAAGTCTCCAGAACTTGGCCTGCAAGCTGTTATCACCAGATTGTGGCAACTAGCCTATCAGGTTGAAGAGGCCAATGTCTTTGCCTTTCCTCCTCCAGCCATTATTGGCATTGGCGGAGTGGGGGGCTTTCAACTGGAACTCCAACAGGAAGGAGAGCTAAAGCCTTTAGAACTGGAAGATACTGTGTATAAAGTCCTGGCTGGGCTTAATCAAAAACCCAGCATTGCTTCCATCTTTACCTCTTATCAGGCCAAGGACCCACAGGTTTTTATTAACCTGGACCGTCTTAAGGCCAATAGTTTGGGTGTGAATATTGATGATGTTTTTACCACCCTGTCTGTGGTCTTTGGCTCTGCTTATGTAAATGATTTTAATAAGTTTGGTAAAAACTACCAGATTAGAGTGGCTGGGAATCCCACCAGTAGAGATAAACTGGAAGATATTTTAGGTTTAAAGGTTTTAAATCAAGAGGGAAAAAGGGTTCCCCTGGGAAGTTTAGTGCGTTTGCAAAAAACAGTGGGTCCCAAGCTGGTACACCGCTATAACTTGAAAACAGCAGCTACTCTTAGTGGGAATTTAAAACCAGGTTTTAGTACAGGAATAGTGCTCAAGGAGATTGGGTCCTTTTTGGAAGAAAATCTGCCCTTGGGCTATAGTTATGAGTGGACAGGCATGTCTTATCAAGAGCAGGCTACTCAAGGCCAGGCTGGCAAGATTTTCCTCTTGGCCACTTTCTTTGCCTACCTAATTTTGTGTGCTTTGTATGAAAGCTGGACCTTGCCCCTGGCAGTTATGCTCTCTGTGCCCTTTGCCTTTGTGGGTTTGATAGGTATTTACTTTCTTCTGGGGTTGGATGTAAACCTCTACACTCAATTGGGGTTAATTTTGTTAATTGGCCTTACTTCTAAAACAGCCATTTTGATTGCTGAATTTGCCAAAGTCCTGGTAGAAGAACAAAACTTATCACCTTTTGAGGCAGCCTGTGAGGCTGCCAAACTCCGCTTTCGTCCCATTTTAATGACTGCCTTTACTTTTATCCTGGGAGTGGTGCCTTTACTCCTGTCTTCTGGAGCTGGAGCTGCCAGCCGTTTTTATCTGGGGATAGCAGTCATTGCTGGCATGTTTAGTGGCATTTTCTTAATGCTCTTTTTTACTCCCCTCTTTTTCATCTGGCTTTCTAAAAAGAGCTAATTGGCCTTTAAGTTAGCTATGATATCTTTAAGCAAATCGCCAGAAGGGGTCTTGTAGTTGGGGTTAATCTTTACCAGGTTTTGCCAGGATTTGAGGGCTTCTTCTTTTTGATTGAGGTCAAAGAAAAGCACTACTCCTTTATTAAAAAGGGTGGTTTGATGTTTTGGGTCTATGTTTAAGGCTTTATTAAAAGCTTCCAGGGCCTTTTGAAACTGTCCTGTCCTTCTGTACATAACGCCTAAGTCAGTCCAGACATTGGGATTTTGAGGGTTTAGTTCCAGAGAGCGGTTGTAAGCTTTTATGGCCTTTTGATATTGACCTGTATCAAAGTATAGGTTGCCCAGTTCCGTAAAAAGCAGCACATTGTTTACATCGGTTTGGGCTTGAGTTTCCAGTTCCTGAATTCTTTGTTGCATGGCTGCAGGAATAGCTGGCTCAGAACTGCCAGGTGCTTGAGCAGGTGGGTTTGAGGTTGGCATAATCAAGCTGAAAACCACAAAGCCAATATAGGCTCCAGCTACCAGGGCAATAAAAATGACCAAGAGATTTTTACTTTTCATGGAAAATTCTCCTTTTTTAGGTTTTGAGAATAGAATACAAGATTGGGGCCAGAAAAAAAGGACTATTAAACCCTTAACTTGGAAGAGAAAAGGAATTTTTTAGTGCAATTTTTTGCACTAAAAATGTGCGCAGGAGAAAGGTACCAACCTGGATTTTCCTAGACTTTGAAGTTTTGGATAATCTTTTTTAACTCCTCTGCCAGTTGAATGAGTTGTTCTGCGCTTTGTTTGAGCTGGCTGGAACTGGTTGCCATTTCATTGATTTCATTGTTTACCGTAGCAATATCTTGAGCGATTTCCCCGGCTACCTGAGAACTCTGGTTGATATTTTCATTTACTTCCCCAATGTTTTGGGAAACACCTCCAATGTTTTGAGCTATATCTCTGGTGGTTACAGATTGCTCTTCTACTGCTGCAGCAATGGTAGAAATAATGGAATCAATTTCGCTAATGGCAGAAGAAATATCTTCAATATCCGTTACAGTAACTTCTGTGGCTTGTTGAATATTTTTCACCTTTTCCTTGATTTCTTCAGTGGCCTTGGCTGTTTGCTGGGCCAATTCTTTAATTTCATTGGCCACTACAGCAAACCCCTTGCCTGCTTCTCCTGCCCTGGCTGCCTCAATGGTAGCATTCAGGGCCAGGAGGTTGGTTTGCGAGGATATGGCTGTAATGGTTTCTGTTACCTGGGAGATTTCCTTGGCAGCCTCACCCAGAGCATTGACCTTTTCTGTGGTGTTTACAGCTTTATTTACAGCTTCATTGGTCATTACCTTGGCCTTTTCTGTGTTGGTGGCTATTTCTGAAATGGTAGCACTCATCTCTTCTGAAGCAGTGGCAATGGTAGAGGTAGCCTCAGCAGAACTTTCCATGACCTGAGCTACATTTTGCATGTTTACACTCATTTCCTCAGCTGCTGTAGCCACTGTGTTGGCCCTGGAAGCAATGTTTTCCGAGCGTTTAGAATACTCTTCAGACATGGAATCCATGGAGCCAGCAGAAGAGGTAAGTACTTCAGCCAGATGGCGAAGGTCGTCTATCCTGAACATTTCTTTTAGCTTGGTGCCCATGTTGTTTAGGGCCTGAGCTAAAGTGCCTAGCTCGTCTTTAGAATTTAATTCTATGCGGGCAGTTAAATTGCCTTGAGCAATTTCCTGGGCAAAACTCACGGTCTTGGCCAGGGGCGCCAGGATGTTTTTCTGGGCTACTAACAGGGTTAAAACAATCATAATCAAGAGCACCAGGCTGGAGTAAAGGAGGGCGGTTTTAATAGAGCTATAAACAGGAGCAAGGATTTCTGCCTTTTCTATAAAGGCAAAAAATTTCCAGCCCAGGGCTTGGGAGGTAAATACTTTGGCATAATAAGGTTTGCCCTTAATGGTTACTTCTGTAAAGTCCTTAGATGTATTGAAAAGGTTGGCATAAACAGCATTTACTTCTTCCACTTTTTTAAAGTTGTGTTCTGGATTTTGCGAATCAGCTAAAATCACTCCATCGTCCTGGAGCATAATAATGTATCCTGTTTTGCCTATTTGGGCTTTAGCTACCATATTGGTTAAAACTTCCAGGGAAATATCTATGGCTGCTACGCCCAGAACTTCTCCATTATTGGCTGTAATGGTCTTGGCAATACTTAAGGTCGCTCCGCCTGTAGTGGAGAGATAGGCCTTGGAAATAATAGCCTGGCCAGGTTTGGCCACTGCTTCTTGATACCAGGGGCGCTTCCTGGGGTCATAATGGGCTGGAAGCTCATCCACCCTGGCCAATAAAAAACCGCCATATTTGGTGCCTATATAGACATCCAGATAGTTGGGATGGCTCTTTTGCAAGGATTGCATAAAAAGAACAATTTCTTGTCCCAATTTGTCGTCCTCTCTGGGAATGGATTTGGTAGCTTGCTCTGTGTCCACCAGAGAAGTGATAGTATCATCTATTTTTTGCATTAAGTGAAATTTGGTAATGGCGTCTACATTGGCTTTGGACTCCTGAAAAAATAGATTTATATTTTGATCAAACTGAGTGAGGATATTGTTTACAGAACTTTTAAAGGAATTTAGGGAGAGCTCTTTGAGATGGTAACTAAAGATACTAAAGCTAATAACTACTGGAATTAAAATCCCTAAAATTACTAAGGCCAGGAGTTTGGTTTTTATGGATAGACGCATGGGATTCTCCTAAAAAGAGATTTTTATCTGATTTTAGAAAAGGAAAGTTTTTTTGTCAATGAGAAGATTTTTTTTCCTTTCTTCTTTGGAAGCTGGTTTCAAGTTTTCCTAGTTGTAAATTTAGAAAAAGTTTATTATGGGAAGGCAAACATAGAAAAGGAGCTTGTATGAAGACCTGGGAAAGGATTTTAGGACAAATTTTCCCCTTTTTGGGTGCTCTTTTTTTGGGTGTGGAATTGTTCTGGCGTTTTAATAAGGGAAAAAGTCTTTGTAGCACTGAAAGCTGTTCTCTGGTGGGAAATTATATTCGCTTTGAAGATACATATTTAATTGCTTTGGGTTTTGTTTTTTTACTTGTTCTTTTTCTCTTTCATTTTCTTTATTTTCGTTCTCCAGATAAAACTTACTTAAAAAAGATAATATATGGACTTTTTTGTGCAGGTTTTATCGTAGATGGAGTCCTTCTGGGATTTCAAATTTTTATTATCAAAACTTTCTGTCAAATTTGTTTTATTTTTGCCGGGATTTTACTTATTAGCTGGTTTAGCTTTACCTTTAGCCAGCAAAAGTACCTTTCCTTTCTTTTAGGCTGTAGTTTATATGGACTGGTTATAGGCTCTTTTGCTTTATTATCTTTACCTGCTAATAAACAAGATGCTCTTAAGCCCTTAAAGTTAGAAGAGTTAAATTTGATTTCCTGGGCTAAAGAAGATGCTCCGCTTTTCCCCAGGGCTTATTTGTTTATGAGTTTTCACTGTGAGCACTGCAGTAAAGTCCTGGCCAATCTGGCTGTAAACCCCAAAGTGGCTGAGATAAGCTGGCACATTTTTCCCCTGGATAGCAAAGAAGCTGATTTTAAGCGCTTAAGCTATGTTTTAAACTCTGAAGGTACCAAAGGTAATCCTTTTCTGGAAATTTTAAAGGTAGAATCAGGGGAAGTGGATGTAAGTAAGGAAAAGGTTGCGCCCAATTTGGCCAGTGAAGTTAAAAAGGTCCAGCAATACTTTTTAGCTCAAGGTTTTACTGGAGTTCCCACCTTAATTTTAGAAGAAAATCCTGGCAAAAAGGTCATTCTTACCGGTTCCAGGACCATTATCGATTATCTTAAAGACAAAGGCTACGTGCAAAGGGTATTGAACTTTTCTGCAGGAGAGCCCAGGTAAAAGTTTTTGGAAACAAGGAACCAAAAAGGCCAGGATTTACCTGGCCTTTTGGGTTGGTCTCAGACGGGTTCTAGATAGAAATTTATTTTTAAATATATTTTCCTTTGTTTAATGAGTCTATATTAACTTCAATAGTTATTTTGCTACCTACTCTAGAATAATAACTTGCTTCATTTATAATTGGTTTACCTCTTGTAAAATCCATTTCAGCGATAAGTTCTATTTGACCTGCTTTTAAGTTTGTTGATCTAAATTGAACAAAATTTGCAATATTTTCTTTGCTGGACCAATTTTCTTCGTTTGTTAGCTCTTTTTTGTTTGTCAAGAGAAGTTGACCCAGTCCATATCTTATGTCTCCACCAACACTTATTTTTAACTTTCCAACTTCTAGAAAACTACTAATGTTTTCATCAATTTTAATAATTCCAATCCAGTAGAGTTGTTTTTTATTGTTTTCAGAAACAAAATCTGCCTTCAATTGAGGTAAAATTACATCTATTTCGTGTAGGGATTCATCCTTTGCCATTCTGCTGCCCGGAATTACTGCAGTAGAAACAAATGTATCCACAAACATTGCTCTAAATTTTTCTTCCGAATAATCTCCAAGATAAAATTCACCATTTTTATATTTCGGAAATAAAACATTTTCACCCTTCTCATCAAAGCAGGGCCAGAAACAGGATATGTTTTCAAATTTTTCCTGATTTTTTGACAAATCTTTCCCATTTTTTAAATTATATGCTTTAGTTAACGCACCCCACATTGTCCAGCCGGGAATGAAAATGCGTGTTTCATTTATTACGCCGTAACTGCCCATACCAATATGAATAGGCTGTATTTGTTTAAAAACAAGTTTATACCATTTTTTTTCACTACTCATTTTAATCTCCCATTGCCTTTGCATGATAACGGGCATAAATTAGGATTTTTTCAAGGATTTCACGGAAAAAGAGAATCTCAGAGAGGTTTTCTGATAATTTTTCAAAGAATTCTTGATTTAACTCTTTCTCAGTATTATCATTTCCTACAAATTTACTTATTGATTTAATCTCATTAAGAAATATATCATCAACTTTTTTAGACTTAACATAAACAAAATAAGCATAAACTCCGTCATTAGATAATACGCCAAGAGATTTGTCTATTTCGTTCTTATATTTCGTTTTATCCTTTTTACCTTTTGATTTTATCTTTTCAACAATTTGATAACCAATATTATTTATTACAGCATCAAGATTTTGTACCATTTTTTGCCTCCTCTGTAGATTCAGTATTTTGAGTAGTTCCACTATTTGGCTGAGCATCTTTATCTTTCAAAACAACCTTCATCCTTCCGAATCCCCTTGTTGTCATTCCACCAATACCAAGTGTTTCATAATACTTTTTTGAATCTTCAAGTGCTTCAAGAATACCATCTTTTGATGGTAAGTTATCATCTCCAAAACTTTTCTTATCAAAAACTCTAAGATTACCATAAAAAATGGTACCCCTCGGTATTGCTTCGCTTGTAAATAATGCTCCGTCTTTTGCCGCTCCTGTTATTGGATCGATTGAAACGGAAGTTCTCACTTCAAGATTAGAATTGATAATTTGAGAAATAAGAGAATCATGGACAATGATAATATTATTAATATCAACTTTATCTTTTATTTCTTGCGGTATTTTACTTTCATCAATAGTATAACCACCCTCAACTTCTAAATTTAACCATCCCAGGTTTAGTGTTTTTTCATTCCCTACTTTAGTCTTTATTTTATTATCTGATACGGTTACATCTATTGAAATTTCCTTTAACAATGACGGAGAACTTATCCACCTGACTCCCAATCTCGTATAAACAGGAAAAAACAAAATATTTAAATCGGAGAAGAATAACATCCCCTGCCAGGAATTATTGTTTTTTGAATACCCGAATGATTTACAAACAATGCAGTGTCCGCAATGGCCTGCATCGTTACTTTGAGGCTCATCATCCTTCCCGGCACATTTAATCCTGGCAAATCTGTTACCAGAATATTTCATCCAGTTCTTAGGGCTACTAAACAATTCTTCTATATTATCTTTTTTTTCTTCCCTTTTTTTCAAATCTTTTTTATACTCATCTTTAAATGCAGACTGCAATTCCAATGCTACATAATACCTCCATGTCCCAGCAAGAGAACTTCCCGGTATTTTAGGTATTTTTGTAATCGGATCCCTTACAATAGTATTATCAACTCTTCCTATGGTATAACCACCTGTTCCTATGTAAACAGGATCCGTTGCCATTGCATAAATACTTTTTTTTATTACAACATCGTTATCACTCATTCTTATTCCTCCTTAAAATTTTCAAATTTTAATGATGTATGCCAGAATTCAAACATATCTATAAGCATAAATAATTTATCTCTAAAATTATTTCCTTTTATATTCTTTAATTCTTCAAAGCTATTAACCTCAAGTATGGCGGCAAATTCATTTTTATCTTTATCTTTCAACTCAAGTATATTTACAAAAGCAGAAATCATAAACTGCTTTAATGCCTCAAGATTACCGTCTCCCCAATCTTCAAGTTTTGAATAGATTAATGAGATTAACTTTTGAAGTTTTGAAGAAGATTTTTTCTCCGAGAAATATTTTTCAAATTCCTCAAAATATTGCCAACCATGTAAATCATAAGGCCTCATCTGTTTATATTTAATCAGTCTCTTAGACTTTTCATAATAGATATCATTTCTTCTTACATTTGTATCCAAAAATTCAAAATCAAATGTATTGGGGTAGAAATAGAATTTATCAGTATCAGTTGCATTTTGAGTGGTATCAATCCATACTTTCGTTCCATTATTAGGATACAGGTAAAATTCATACTTTTTATCTACATTATCCGCTCTCTCAAAAAGAGAATAGAAATTTTCACAATTAGCTACATGTTCAGGATTTTGCTGATAATAAAAAGCTGTTTTCTGCCTTGCTTTAAAATCCTTTGCCGGCAACTTAATCCTTAAATCTACCCAATTCTGTTTATCTCTTCTTATTTTTCTTAGTGCTTTAATTCCAACATAAAGTGGCCGTTTATAGTTTTGAATAATTACCCCAATGTGCAAAGGCAATTTTCCGTAAACCCATTTGAAATTTTTGTAATACTCCTCCTGAATATTTTTAATAAGGTTAGGTACATATTCTGCGGGGATAATAAATTGCCAGCTTACAGGTGTAGGAGAAAGGATAGAGAAATAAGGTCTGTAAGATTGCTCATTGGCTTTATCTTTTTTTAAAGTCTTTATTGCACTTCCATTATCACCATACTTTTTTAAATTAAACTCCTCTCTATTGTAAATCTTATCAACAGAAGATATCAAATAAACGTTATTATCTTTAGCCCAAAATAAAATATCACTGTCTTGATATTCTCCATCTTCAATATCAACATTCTTCCATACCAATCTTTTCTGTCTTTCTTCGGGAATTTCTGCAAGTTTAAGAATCCTTGAGCCCAAATCCAAATATTTAAAGAATTCTTGTGTTGTCTCCCATACTCTTCTTAATCTTGCAGGAGATGGATTTTTGCGAAGGAGAAATTGGAAAAGAAGTTGAGATAAAAATTCTATATCATTATTGTTTAATTTACCCCAATCTATTTCTCTATTATCAAAATTAATTGCCGAGCTATTTGATAAACTATTTTTAATAAACTCTTCCCATTTTGAACCAATTGAACGTTCAAGAATTAATTGATAAATTTGAAGAATTATAAAGCCAAAAACAAAAGATGATTTTATGAAATTTGAGAAACTAGAATTATTAAAAATTGCCTGATTTTTAAATCTATTTTCGTCAAAATTAAATTTTGGATCATTAGAAAATTTATCCTGAATATATTCTATCCAATTACTAACCTGTTTGCTTAAAACAATTAATCCTACATTTAAAGACCTAAAAAACAAATCTTTTAAACCAATTTCCCTATCTGCTAAATTGCTTTGAGGTTGACAAAGAATTTTTTTCAGAATTTTTTCTTTTAATAAACTTTCAAATGGTTTTTGTATTCCATTCTTATCAAAAAGGGAAATAAAAACTTCAATTTTATTATAAGATCTATCATAAAAAGTGTCTAAATCTTCCAAATTTTTCGTATTACTAATATTAGAAATTATTGCTATAAAAGATAATAAAAATACATCATACTCTTCACTTTTGACTACAAAACTATTAACCAAATCCCCATTAATCCACTTATCCAATTCAAATTTCAAAGTAACTAGTGCAACTCTTCCGTTTTTATCCTGAAGCTCATCAAGCCAGATTGTTTCTGCATTAGAATTATTGAGCCATTCTTTCACTCTGCCATCTGCTCTATTAGAGCAAACATCGCATATTAAATTGTCTGTACCACCATTATTGGCAAGTCGCATTTTACATATCTGACAGATACCACTTGGATTATCATCAAACTGTGATTTTAAATTTTCTTCAAATTTTGCAGGTAGTTCTGCTTTTAAAAAGTTCTCTTTTGCTCTTTCTATAAGATGCCCCAGATTCATTAATCCGCGTGAAGGTTCTGTTAAAAAGATTGTAGGATAAATTTCACCACCAAATTCATCTGTAAAAATCTTTTGGATTTCAGATTTAATGCTTGATAAGTCACTATGTAATTTATAAAAATCTCCTTCATTTTCTCCTATAATATTTTCCGCAACAACAAAATAAATACCTGTTTCATCCCTGTAAACTTCATTGCCAAGAGGATATTCTATTTCAATTAATTCTTTAATTTTTTTATCAACCTCTTTAGATTTTTCTCTATACCAATTTATTGATGCTGCCTTTAATCCTTTTTCCGCAAGGCCGAGTTTATCGTATTGGATACCGAGTATTGACCATTTGATTTTTTGAGGATTATTAATAAAATCCTGTTGTTTTGAATTATCAAGATACAAACCGGCAAGAGTTGCTTTAAACATAGAGGCAGTCATATATGCCTGATCCCATAGCGTAACATCATTTACAGGAAAACGGGAATCACTAAGTAACATTGAGTACCAACTCTTAATTTCCGGAAAAATAAAATTTCTAATTTCTATCCAATCAGGAGAATTATAATACTTTTTATCTTCCAGAAATCTGTGAAATTTTTGAAAAAAACATAATCTTGATTTGTCAAAATCATCTTCTTTTATCTCACCTCTTATTACACTTCCAAATGCATTTGATATCCATAATGTTTCTAACTGATTTGAATCTTGAGGAGAACCTTTATCAATCCCGGAATTGATATTTTCACAACCTCGAAAAAAAATTTTTTTTATAAAGTCATCATTCGAAGAATCTCCGTAAAAAAATTCTTTCCAATCAACATTATCAGAATTGTCAGGGAGTTTTACTTTTTCATTAAAGATAAAATCTTTTAATCTAAAATCTACTCCAGCAAGTTCATTTTCAAAATGACCATTTTTATAATAGTCTTTATAACTGCTAAACAGCTGAGTAGTTGAAGGAAAATATTTTCTCCAATTACTAATCCCTATATGCGTTTTCCCCAAATTAAAAAGTAAAGCGCCAATCTCAGTCTTTAAAACATCATCTTTATGTAACTTTAAATTACCAAGATTTAAGTTATTACTACCCATTTTCAACCTCACATTTTCTCCAATTTTCAATATCAGCGATTTCACTGTTCGCACAATATTTTTTATTACTTAATGTAAACCTTCCCCAACCCAACTTTTCTTTAGCTCCTATTCCAATATTCTGTGCTTTTTCTATTGCTTGAGTTAAAAACTTAATATCCTGTTCTACATCTGCTCTCAACTCTTCATTTTTTCTCAATACCCCGTCAAAAGGTATATAAACCATTTGTAAAAACCCTGTCGTACCTTTAGGTACAACTTCATAATGAATGGGATTTGTTCCTGCCCTTGTTTTTCTGCTATGCGGATTAATTATTTCAAGAGAAAGTTTATCAAAATATGTGGGATAAAATATTGCCCTGCCTTTATGAGTAGTAAGGTAATGCGGTAATTCTTTATTTGAATTTTTCTCTATTTCCGACCAGAATTTTTCTTTTATAAATTCTACTCTTTCATTATCATTATTTAACTTTTCAATATCCTCTTTTGTCAGTTTAAAACCAAGTTCAAAGAGAAAATATTTTATCAAATCATCTTTAGATAAATTTTTCCCTTTTTCCACAAATCCTTTTATGGTTTCTTCCAACATCCTAAATTCATTAGATCCCGTACCAAAAATTCTTAAATAGGATTGAATTTTATCCTTTTTATCGTTCCCTTCATTTAGCAATTCTCTAAATGCCTTTGCAATTACACCTTTCCAACCGCTGCCTCTCACCATCGGTACTTTAAATACTTTTTCCTTTAAACACGGATTTTGGATAAGGTAGAATTCATCATCGTCTTTTGAGAAATATGGTGCAGTCAGTTTTATTTTGGCATGAATGATAAAGGAGTAAGGGATGAGGTTGTTAATATAGCTTTGTAAATTATCTTCAGATAATAATTCTGTTATTTTTTCTATTTGAGATTTATAACCTTCTTGAGGAGAATAATTTTTGTTTTTTTCTTTAAACCAGGCAAGTGCAAATTCTGTATTTTTAGAGTTTTTGAAATTGCTTTTATCCTCATCAGAAGTAAAAGGGAAAATACTCTTGAAATCATCATCGTTCATTTCTTTTATTTTACTTCCATCTAATACATTATATTTTGTAGCTTTTTTCAAGAAAAAAATTTCATTGGTAATTTTTAAATCAACATCTGTGAGATATACGTCATAACACATTTTATCATCAGACATTCTTAACTCCTTGCCAAGTTCTTGAAAACTTTTAAAAGTTTTATCTTTTTTCCCCATTTCAATCTCCCAAATTCAAAATTCCTGCTATAGAAACAAATCCACCTTTTAATTGCCCTTTTTCTTTATAAATCCATGGAATTATTTTTGTACCTTGTGGTAAGTCTTTTTTATCAGGAGGGCTTTTCGTGGTTCCAAATAAAAGATGTCTTAGATTAACATCATTAATGTTATCTCTATAATATTTTCTTCTCTCTGTTTTCATTATTATCAGTTGTTTTATAATTTTCTTAACATCTGTAGTATTATTAACCTGATTTTTCAGATACATAATTTTATTTTTTTGTTGTATCTCATCAAAAGTTATTTTAGTCTCTAAGAATTCCTTATCAGCAAACTTTGTTGTTAAACTTTTATAAAAATGACTGAATTTAAATTTTTTATTTCCCCAGCCATTTATCTCTGTCCATTCTTCACCTTCTTTTTTCTTTACTATTTCTACTTTCAATCTTCCATATCCAATATTCCATTTCCCTCCCCAAAATCCAAATTTTTCCATAAAGGTTAAAAGAGGATAAAAAATAGATTCTATAATATTTTCTTCAATTTCAAAAACAACTTCAAATTTTCCCGAAAAGTAAGGCATTGCAACATACCAGACTGAGTAATCTTTTCTAAATTCCTTTTGCTTATCTTTCAAATTGCCATTTTCATATTGTGAGTCAATAAATTTATTCAAATTCTCTCTGGTTTTAAACTCTTCTATTTCATTGATATTTTTTTTATTGAGGATCAATGCATATGGTAAGTCTAAACTATTTCCCAAAGAATAATCTTTATCACTAGGTTTAATATTTTTTATCCTCACCCATCCTTTCCATCCCGTACACCCAAAAATTCTTGAAGGTAAACTTATTCCCATTTGGGCAAGTGTTTTATCAATACCTTCAAAATCACTACCATTAGTTACAATTTTTTCTTTAAATTTTTTTTCATTAACTTCATCCTTTAATTTTCCATCTTTATAATTACTCTTATCTGTAATCTCCGCAAAATAACAAATAACTTCAAACCAAAACCTCAAACTCCCCATTAAACTCGAAGGCCTAAGTTCTTTGTTATCTCCCCAGGCATCCCCAGTCCAAATAGGAGTAATAGTTTCAAAAGTTACTTTTATTTGTTTTTGTGACATAAAAGCTCCTTCTATTTTATTTCCCTCACAACCTCAATCATCCCACAACCCTGGCTATTTTTGGATCCTATTCCTGCACTATAGGCAAAAGTAAAGTAAGGTTCGGGGAGGTGGAGTTTGTAGATTCCAGTCCAGCCTTTGATTATGGTCCCTTTGAAGTTTAAAATGGACAAATTTTTATTATTGACCTTTTCTGGTTTTATGTATGCCCCATTTAATGGTGGAGCTATGTCTGTTGAAAAAAATGCCATCCATTTTCGTTGTAAGTTATCTATTATAAGTTTTGAGAACTCCTTTTCCCATGGAGTGTAGAAATATGTCTTTTTCTTTCCTTGAGGATCTAATAACGTGCTGTAAATAACTATTGGTGATAGGGCCTTTATTATTGCTGTATTGATTTGTTTTATTGGTGCCTCAATTTCTATTGCCTTAAGATAACATGATTGATTGGCAAGGTGAATATAGGGTGATTTTATTAGGTTCTCTGCAAGGGATTCCAAGATTTTTGTGTGAGGAGAGGCTATTTTTAGGGTAATTGGACCATTAAAAGATATAGTTTTTTCTTTAATCTCAAATTTGCCAATAAGCCTGGAAAAGGTAAAGGCCTTAAAATTTCTATTTTTGTATTTAAAGCCATCTTCATGTAGCCAGTTAGCTAAGGTTGGAGCTAGATGTGAATAGATAAATCCCTGCAGAATGTGATTATAGTGGAGGGGTAATTGTAGTGTGTTGTTTTCTGAAATGAGGCTTAGTTTTATCCGCATTAACTATTTCTTTAGTATTTGATGTTAAAACAAAAATACATTACAAAAAACTTAATTAGGAATAATTATGTCATATCTTTTTTAGATTTTCAAGAGAGAAATGAAAAATAAAAGAGGTTTATTAATTAAGGGAGAAAAAATAAAAAAGGCCAGGATTTACCTGGCCTTTTGGGTTGGTATTTTATTTTAAGTATTGAGGGTTTATAATTTCAATCTTGGCCTTTTGCCTTAATCTTTCAATAAAGGCAGAAAGCATCTCTTTGGCTTTAAAGTCTCTATAGATTTTTAACCATTTATCCTTTTCTTTTTCAAAGTCTTCTTTTGTGGGCAGGATGTGTTTAACTGGCTTGGCCAAGACATAGGCCTGTCCTATTTCTAAGGGTTTATCTATCCACACACCATCTTTTAGTTCCAGGGCCAGTTTGGCCAGCTCTTCATTAAAGCCCAGTTCAGGAATAAAACCCTGTCTGCCAAAGGGCTTAGATAGGGTAGTTTCTGGAGTTGCTTTGTTTTCCAGGATTTCTTTTAAGGTGGCAGTGGCCTTAGCTAGAGCCTTTTCCCTGGCCTTTTGCAGGGAGAGTTTGGAAAGAATAATGTCCTGGGCCTGTTCAAAGGGTAGAGGCGCAGGAGAGATAGCTTCTATTTTTTGAGCCAAAAGATATCCTTCTCTTAAAGTCAGAGGAGTTTTGGTGGTTTCTTGTAAGGGCAGGTCAAAAAGAGCCTGGATATCCTTGGGATTAAGGCCTTGCAACCCTTCTGGAAGGTTTTGCCGGGAGAAAAGAGGGGTGGTCTCTACCTTTAAGCCAATACTTTCAGCTACCTTATCCAGGCTTTCGCCTGCATTTACCCTGGTAAGTGCAGTATCTAATAGGTCTTGAATCTTGGCATAGGCCTTTTCCTGGGCCAGAATTTTCTTAATGGCATCCTTACTTTCTTCCAGAGAAAGGTAGCCCGCGGCCTTTTTGTCTTCTACTTGAATTAAATGTAAACCAAATTGAGTTTGCACAGGACCGCCAATTTCGCCTTTTTTCAGTTTAAAGGCTTCATCTTCAAAGGGCTTAATCATTTCGCCTTTGCCAAACCAACCAAGCTCTCCACCTCTAGAGGCACTGGGGCCTTCTGAGTATTTTTTAGCCAGTTTAGCAAAATCTTCCCCTTTTTTGAGCTTACTTAAAATATCGGCAATCTTTTTCTCAGCTTCTTTTTTTTCCTGGTCTGAGGCCTCTGGAGAAAGTTTTACCAGAATGTGCCTGGCCTTTACCTTTTCTGGTTCAAAAAAGTTGTTTTTGTGGGTTTTATAGTAGTTTTCTATTTCCTGTTCACTTACTTCTTGTAAAGGCGCTAGTTTTTGCGGAGTAATGGCTAAGTAGGCCAGCTCAATCTTTTCTGGCTGCATAAATTCCTTTTGATTGTCTGTATAATATTTTTTAACCTCTTCTTCTGACACTTTGACTTCCTTTAGAAAGTCCTGCCAGTTAAACTTGAGATAGGCTATCTGGACCTTTTCCAGGGCAAATTGATAGGCATCAAAAACTTCTTCTGCACTGACCCTGCTGGGCAGGGTAACCAGCTTTTCTACCTTTTCCATGAGTAGGTTGTGCTTAAAATCTTCCTCAAACTGAGCTGGAGTAAGATTGTTTTGCCTTAAGATTTGCTGGTAACGGTTGGGGTCAAATTGTTTTTGTTCGTTTTGAAAAAAGGGAATGGAGCGAATAGCCTGACTTAACTCAGGCAGGGTAACTTCTATGCCCAGTTCCTGAGCCTTTTGCCTTAACAGTTCAGCATTGATAAGCTGATTTAGGACCTGTTCTTTGACCTTCAGTTGTTGAAGGGTTTCAGCACTTAAGTTGGGATTTTGTTGCCTTAATTTTTGCACAGTCCTTTCATAGGCAGAGGTAAACTCCTGCAAAGATAAGGGCTGGTTATTTACTTCTGCTACAATAGAAGCCTGTCTACTTTGGAAGCTACCCACTCCCCAAAAGACAAAGACAATGATAATGAGGCCAAAAAGAACTTTAATACCCCAGGACTGAGCATTACTTCTCATTTTATCTAGCATTTAACACTCCTTTATTTAAGCTCGTTTGTTCTTGACCAGGTTCAATAGTCCTCCAGCCCGAATAATTTCCAGTTCTTTGGCTGTAAGGTCGTTTTCCACTTCCACCAGGTGTTCTTTTCCTTTTATTTTTAAACTTCCGCCAGGATTTAGGTCTTTAAAGTCAAAGTGGAGAAGTTCTTCTTCCTTTAAGAGTTCGTAGTCTTGCTTGTTTTTAAAGATAAGAGGCAGTATGCCAAAGTTTATAAGATTGGCTCGGTGGATACGAGCAAAGGATTTGGCCAAAACCACCCGTACTCCCAGATACCTGGGTCCCAGGGCTGCGTGTTCCCGGCTGGAGCCTTGGCCATAATTTTCACCCCCTACGATTATGCCCTGGTTATGTTTTTTAGCCCTTTTTACGAACTCCTTGTCCACCCTGGAAAAGATGTATTCGCTAATAGCTGGGATGTTGGAGCGCAAGGCTGTGACCTCTGCCCCGCCGGGCAAGATGTGGTCAGTGGTAATGTTGTCTCCCACTTTTATGAGCACAGGCAAAGAGATTTCTTCAGGCAGAGGGTCAAATTGGGGTAGGGGCACGATATTGGGCCCCCGTAATATTTCCACCCTGGAATTATCTTCTGGAGGAAAAATAAACAGGTGTCTTATGGAAGGAAACTTTTCTGGCAGTTTGAGTGCTGGCAAAGGTGGTTCCCAGGTAGCAGGGTCAGTTAATTCTCCCTTTAAGGCTGCAAAGGCTGCAGTAATGGGACTGGCCAGATAGACCCTGGCATCCTGAGTGCCACTGCGACCCTCAAAATTGCGGTTAAAGGTGCGTACACTTATTCCTCCAGAAGTGGGAGAGCCGCCCATGCCAATACAGGGCCCACAGGTGCATTCCAGAAGCCTTACTCCAGCGTCCAAAAGGGGCCAGAGCAAATCTTCGTCCATGAGCATCTTTAAAACCTGTTTGGAACCAGGAGAAATGAGTACATCCACTTCTAGATGGATTTTTTTGCCCTTTAAAATAAGGGCCACGCTTTTTAAATCCAGATAGGAGGAATTGGTACAGGAACCAATGGCTACCTGGTTTACTTTGGTGCCAGCCAGTTCACTAACAGCTTTGACTTTATCTGGCATATGGGGAGTAGCAATTAAGGGTTCAATCTGGGCCAGGTCTATTTCCACTTCCTGGTCATAGCTGGCATCTGGGTCTGCTTCCAGAGGAATGAAATCCTTTTCCCTGCCCATGGCCTTTAAAAAGGCCAAAGTGTTTTCATCAGAAGGGAAAATAGAGGTGGTTAAGCCCAGTTCTGCGCCCATGTTGGTAATGGTAGCCCTTTCTGGCACAGAAAGAGTTTTTACTCCAGGCCCTGTGTATTCAAAGATTTTGCCCACTCCACCTTTGACACTAAATTTTTGTAAGAGATAAAGAATGATATCCTTGGCTGAGGCAAAACCCTGGAGTTGGTTTTTAAGGTAAATTTTGACAATTTTAGGCATGGTAAGGGTGTAAGGTTCGCCAGCCATGGCCAGAGCTACAGAAAGACCACCTGCTCCCATGGCCAAAGAGCCAATGCCTCCGGCTGTGGGAGTGTGACTATCCGAACCTATAAGGGTTTTGCCTGGGCAGGCAAAATTTTCCAAGTGGAGTTGGTGGCAGATGCCTGTACCAGGAGGAGAAAAGACAAGGCCATATTTGGCAGCCACAGTGCGCAGGTATTGATGGTCATCAGGGTTGCGGAAACCCATTTGCAGGGTATTGTGGTCCACATAACTTACTGAAAGTTCGGTTTGCACCTTTTTTAAACCAATGGCTTCAAATTGCAGATAGGCCATGGTACCTGTGGCATCCTGGGTAAGGGTCTGGTCGATTTTTATCTCAATTTCCTCTCCAGGTATTAGGTCGCCTTTAACTAAATGTTGTTTAATAATTTTTTGTGCTATACTAAGCCCCACTTTTATCTCCTTTATGGTCTAAAATTTGGTTTAAAAAATCTTCACTGCCTCCCTTTAGGTCTAAAATTTGTTCGTTCTGGATATAGGGTAACAGGTTTACTTTTTCTATGTTGCGCAATTTGGTATAAATCTGGAAAAGTTTTTCTCCTTCTTTGGAGATGATTTCCTGATGTCTTTTGATACGGTCCAAATTGCTGGGATCACTCTTGGCCAAAAGCTGAGCAGCATTGACCACTGCGGTTAAAGGCTGGGAGAGTTCATGGCTTATGGCGCCAGCCACAGATAATACCAGTTTTAATTTATTTTTGCTTTCTTCTTCACTTAAGTTGCGAAAAAGCCAGAGCATGCCCTTTTCTTTTAAAGATATGTTAATAACTTCCCAGAGGTCTTCACTGATTTCTACTTCAAAAGAAGAATTGCCTGGCTCTAATGCCATTGGAGATAAGTCCAGGAGGTTGGCTATGTGTAAGGAGTCTGTGGAGGTAAGTTGAGACTTAAAAAGCTCTTTTGCTGCCTGGTTGATGTAAATAATTCTTCCATCTTTCAGGGAGTAGAGTAAGGGATAGGGTAAATTATTGAGTAAACTTTCTAAGACTTCTTGATATTCCCTTACCTGAGAGCGCAGTTCATAAATATTGCTGATGTTGTGAATTATTTCCAGAGAGCCTAAAATCTTTTTCCCCTGGGATAACTTAACTGCTATTACCTGATAAAAACCTTTTAATTTTCCCTTAAGATTCCAAAAACCAGAAATAGCTACTCCGTTGTTTAAGACATTAAAGGAAGCAGAAGGGTCCTGTTCCTGATAAATTTGCTTTAAGGTCTCCAGGTTGTATTTTAAAACATTTTGTCCCAGGAGGAGTTTTTCCTGTTCATAAAAGGCAAAACCCACCTTACTTTTACCCAGGACTTTATTTCTGGTTACTCCTGTAAGCTCTTCACAGGCCTTGTTCCAATAGATTACTTCACCTTTACGGTTAAAAACAATGGTAGCAAAAGGGCTGTTTTCCAGGATTTGGCTTAAAAAAGATTCTTTTTGGCTAATTTTTTGTTGATAGAGATTTTTAGCCAGATAGAGAGAAAGGTAGGCAAAGGAAGGGGAATTTTCACTAAGTTGAATAGTAGGAGGAAGTTTTTTGCGTAACTGAAGGGAAAACTCAGGGTCAGTTTCCAGATTGAGCACACTGTTTAGATTGTGTTTGCTCAGCATTTCTTCCCAGGAAAAGTATTGGGGAAAATCCACGCTAAGCAGTTTACTATCGGTTATAGTTAAAGCTACCAGATTGCCCATGGGTTTGGTGGCTTCCTGGTAGCGCAGGTAGGCTCTAATGAAGCTAAGTAATTTTTTGCTGGGACCAATTAGGGCAAAGTTTCCAAGCATGGCTAGGGATTAAAAATCAGTAAAGGTAAGACGGTTTATCTTTTTACGCCTGATTTCCACTTCGGTTTTTAGCATCAGTTTTTTTTGCTGGAGATTAAAGATTTCTTGGGGGAAAAATAGATTTTTACTGGGGTCTTCTTGGTCGCGTAATTGCCGAATCTTTTGTTCACATTCTTTAATTTCCTTTTCTAGGTTTAAAATTTCTTGAGTAAGTTTTTCTATCTCAGCGGATACGGATTCGTCTTTTGGTGGTCTGGTTGTCATTCTTTACCTCTTCTTTGGTTTCTATTTTCCCCAGGGGTAAACTTTGAAAAAGTTTCCAGAAACGAGGCCAGATTTGGGTAATAATCCCTGGGTTGGAAAGGCAGATGCCCTTGAACTTAAAGGAAATTAAGGCATAACTTAAGGTCCAGAAGGGCGAAGGGCTGGTCCAGACCTTGTCATTGTGTTTTTGAAATTTGAGTTGAGAATTTTCAATTTCCAGATATTCTGGATGGAGATGGTATTTTAAGCCCAGAAAGGAAAGCAACTCTTGAGCAGATTCCAATGGCTCTCCCTTTAGATTGTGATAGATAATGCCCCCTTTTTCACAGGAAAGCACCAGAGCTGTGGCCAGAGGTAAGAAATCCTCTGCCTGGTCCACATCCAGGGAAAGTTCCTTTAAAAATTCCCTATTTTTTTGAGCCAGAAAATTTTCTGAATCAAAGTCTAAATTTATTTCCTGAAAAATCTTTTGTGCCCTTTGAGCTTCTAGGGAATAGGCAGGCCAGAGGCCTGTAAGTTGAATCTTACCCCCTAAAAAGTGGGGCAGGACCAAAACATAACTGGAAAGTACCGGGTCAGCCTCAATTTTAAAGTTTGCAGGGCTTTTAATCTCCTGGGGCTGAACCAGGATAGTATCTTCCTCTATGCTTAGGGAAAGATTCCAATCCCTGGCCAATTTTTCCAGTTCTTTTAGTTTGCTAAAGGGTTTGCTCCAGGTAAGCTTTAAGGGCCTTTGCCTGAGAAAACTGGCCAGGATAAGGCCAATACCTAGGTATTCACTTATACTTTCTGGAAGAACTACTTCTGAAGGTAGATGCCCACTACACTCTAGCCTGGCAGGCAAGTTGTAGCTTTGCGGTTCAATGGAGGTCAATCTGGCTCCCAGGGTGGGTAAAAAGTCCTGCAATTCTTTTAGGTTTAGCATTTTTAGCTTGGAAGCACCATTTAACTTGCAGCTACCAGCTTGAGTCAGGCATAAAGAAAGCAAGAGGTAAAAGTTAAATTCGTCTTCTCCCAAAAAGATGGATTTACCTTCAAAATAAAGGTCTGCTGGACCTACGTGCAAAGAGTTTTCCTGCCAGGAAACCCTTCCACCCATTTGATTGAGAGCCTTGATTAGTTCTACTAGAGGGTCATTTATGGGAAAGGGGGAGATATGGGTTTCAGTAGTGGAAAGGGTAGCTAAAATAAGACTTAATCGGGCCTGAAAATTGGATAAAGGGGCCTCGGTGTGAAAATCTATCTCCTTACTGCTGGGTGGATAGAGGCAAAAGGGTTTGTCAAATTGTTTGGTCTCAGCTTTGAGATAACTGGTATTGTTTAAAATGGAAAAGATCTGGCGAAAAAAGCGTTGATTTTCTCCCTGTAAACTACTTTTCCAGATGTCCCAGAGTTTTTTTTCCACCAGGGTATCTACTGGACTTTTGCCCTGTTCGAAACGATTTTTGGCTATTTTGCTAAGTAAACGCGTCCGTTTCTGGATAAGTTTGAGAAGATTTTTTTCCGTTTGATAGAGTTCTTCATTTAGGGATAGAGAGTATTTTTTTTCTGACATAAAAATATCCTAGACAAACAAATTTATTTTTTTCTACTATTAAAAGCTTTGCGGGGCAAGTAGAATTTAAAGAGGGTCAAGAGAGGAGGTTAGCTTTTGGAATTAAAGAAAAAAGGCGTGCTTTTAACCATTGATCTTTCCTTTTATTTGCAAATTAGTGGCTATGACACCTTAGAACCAGGCGAAGTGGGTAAAATTACTACCTATTGGCAAAAGTGGTTTAAGTACTTTAAGGCCTATACCCTGGGAGAGCCCAGAGGTTTTTTAGCTATTTTTTTAGACCAGGAAGTAGAAAGGGAAATAGAAGGTGTGTGGTTAAGTAGTCCCAGTGAAGCCCTGTATCTGGATACTCTGGCCAAGACCATGCTCATGGCAGGCGTAAAAGAGTTTGTGCCTCAGCTGGCCCAGCTGGGTTGCGCTCCTTTTCCCAAGGTAAATAAAGAAATTAGACGCAAAATTGCTTCTACAGGCCTGGAAATAAAGAAAAATGGCACCCTGAGTCATAAATATGCAGTGTTTACCTATTTTCCCTATAAGGGAGGTTGTGAAGTCTGCAGGCTGCAGGAAGATTGTCCCCGTTTAAGCAAAGGCCAGGTTTTCTAAGTGTTTGTCCAGGCCACCCAACCTGGCTGGAGTATAACCCAAAGTCTTTTCCCAGACCAGATTGGATTCCATACAATAGTAAATCTGGCGGTTTAACCCACCTTTTTTCAGGGCTTTAATTAGAAAAGAAAACAGCTTGAGCCTGAGGGGTAAAAAGAGACGCAGCTTACCATCCAGGCCTGGCACATATTCCTCGTAGATGTACTTACTTTGGGGATGGTTTTGGGCGATTTTTTGAAAAAGGTCTGGCATGCCCCGAAAGGAGCCCAGGCTTAAATAGGCAATATCTTTGGCCTGTAAGTAGTCGAAAATCATCTCCACAATGCGTTGATAGCCTTTTTCCCAGCCAGGATAGTAAATAAGGGGGTCAAAGTGCAGGGCTACCTTGGTTCCCCATTGCACACAGGTTTGGGCTGCTTTGAGTCTTTCCTCTAAAGAAGCGCTTAACTTTTCTTCTGTGTCCACTATCTTAGGACTATTTAGAGACCAGGCAGGAAGCACGTGGTCTATTCTTTTTAAATTTTTGGCCCAGCTTAAGTCCACCACTTTGCTTTTTAGCTCAATCTTTATGTTGGGATAGTCCTGCAAAAAGGCAAGGAGCTTATGGGCATAGCCTGTTAGAGGCTCCAAGACCAGGGAGTCGGTAAATTCTCCTGTGCCTGTGCGATAGCGCATCTTAGGGTTGGCTTTTAAGGTCTTGTCCAGTTCTAAAAAAAGGTCTTCAATATTTCCCCAGATTTTGAGGATTTTGTCCTGAAAATAGGCCTGTAAGATGCAGTAAGAGCAATCTAAAGGACAGTTTTCTCCAAAGTGGATTATTTTATAGCCACAACAGTTGTAAAACCTGGTGCCCGGGCAAAAACGCAGGAACTTTCCCTTGAATTTTTTTAAAAGCAGTACTGGTTCAGAGGAAGAAAGGTTTTTGGGGGCCTGGCCCTTTAGCAAGGTGGCTGTGGGTAAGGTTTTTTTTACCCTTTGCACTATGGGGTTATCTGAAGGTAATTCTGGGTCAATAAAAACCTTTTTTATGGCTTGCAAATAGGCAGGAAGAGAAGGGTTAGGCATGTAAAAAGTCCTCCCATTTGCGCCAGGGGTTTTGTTTTTGAATGTCTTTGAGTTCCTGGATGGCCTGGTTTAACTCTTCAGCATTGTTTACCTGGGTTTGCAGGATTAAACCTGGTGTTTCCAGATGGTAGGGATGCTGGATTTTCCAGCCACTTCCCTTACTTATTTCTGTAAGATACCGGGCTAACTTTTCCTGAGCCAGGGTCAGGGTAGGATAGCGTAGCTTTCGCAAGTGCTGAAGCAGGCTGGTTTGTAAGTCTTGAGGAGAAAGTTTTTTTTCTAAAAAAAGGGTTAGTTCTTGTTTAAGCTGGGCTCCCAAGAGTCCCTTGGCCTTTAGTTCCAGACTTAAGGTAAGCAAGGTGCGGAGATTGCTTTTGGTCCATTTTATCCTTTGCCAGAAGGGATAAAAGAATTCCAGCTCTTCTGTACTAAACTGGCTCAACCAGGGCACCTGGCTTATTTCCAGATGTCCCTGCAGAAGCAAATCATCCCAGTATTCAGGAAGGGTAAGCCAGAAGTGGAGATGGTCCCAAAAGGGAGATTTAGGGTTCAAGCCTAAAAGCGCCCATTCTTCTTTAGCCAGAGTAGAGTCAGCAGCAGAAAAAAAGCGCAGAGCCTTTACCAGATGGTACTCACTGCGCTTTTCTGCATTGAGTAAAAAATAGATAAGCCCCAGGGTTTTGGGCGAAGTTTTTTCTATTTCCAGGGCCAGGACCTTTTTCCCTAACTTTTTGAGGGCCAGGACTCGCTTATAGCCATGCACTAAAAAGTAATTTTCTTTTTGCCAGATGACCAGGACAGGTTCTAGCTGCCCCATTTTTTTTAAGTTCTGCAGAAATTTTTTTTCTCCTTGTTCTTTCCAAAAAATCCAAGGATTATCTATAATTATCTCCTCAGGAGAAAGGATTTTTAGGCTTTTGGGCTCCTTCATAACTGCTTCCCTCATATCCCTTTACTTGACATCTTTTCTTTTATCTTCCTATAGACGAAAATCTCTTAAAAGATAATATGTGAAAAAAGTAATTTGTCTGCTTTTAGGAAGAAAGCCTGAACAAGGCAATAAAAAGATTTGCTAAAGGGGGCTAATTGATGCGGGAAAAATTAGAAAAACAACGGACTTATGCTTTGGTAGGCCATGGTGGTTGTGGAAAAACTTCTCTGGCCGAGATGCTTTTGTTTCAAGCAAAGGTGATTTCTCGTTTGGGTAAGATTGAAGAAGATACCACCTGTCTGGATTATGAGCCTGAAGAGATTAAGAGAAGAGGAAGTATTCAGCCTGGTTTTGCCCATTTTTCCTGGCAAAAAAGTGACCATTTTTTGGTAGATATCCCTGGTGATGGCAACTTTAACGGTGATATTCAGTATTTACTCAAAGGCGTGGATGGGGTTGTGTTTGTGCTGGACGCCATTGATGG
Organism: Desulfonauticus sp.; assembly: GCF_055126295.1. Classification (NCBI taxonomy): domain Bacteria; kingdom Pseudomonadati; phylum Thermodesulfobacteriota; class Desulfovibrionia; order Desulfovibrionales; family Desulfonauticaceae; genus Desulfonauticus; species Desulfonauticus sp. Next base: position 40,083 of record NZ_JBSRHE010000015.1, read on the forward strand.
AGTAAAGCCTTTAACCAAAAAGATGTGGATGGAAGTGGAAAAGGCCCAGTTGCCAGCCCTTATTTTTATTAACAAAATGGATAGAGAGCGGGCCAACTTTGAACAGGCCTTAGAAGGCTTGAGCTCTATTTTGGGGATTAAGGCTGTACCTTTGTTTTTGCCCATAGGTGCTGAAGCAGATTTTAAGGGCGTAGTGGATGTGCTGGAACAAAAGGCCCTGTTTTTTGAAGAAGATGGCAAGGTAAAAAAGGGCGATATTCCTGCTGAGCTTGCTGACCAGGTAGAAGAATTAAGAATGGGATTGATCGAAGATATTGCTGAAAGCGATGAAGCTCTTATGGAAAAGTATCTGGAAGAAGGAGAATTAAGCAAGGAAGAGCTTTTAACTGGTCTGAGAAAAGGTATTTTAAACCGAGAGCTTTTTCCAGTTACTGTGGGAGCTGCCCTGGTGAACAAAGGCGGAAATATTCTCCTGGATACCATAAATTGGCTTTTGCCTTCTCCTTTAGAGCACGCTCCTTTTGAAGGAGAAGATGGTAGTGAGCGCAAGTCTTCAGAAGAAGAGCCCTTAGCTGCCTTTGTTTTTAAAACCATAGTGGACCCTTTTACTGGACAGCTCAGTGTAATGCGCGTGCTCTCTGGTAAACTTAGCTCTGATTTGACTGTGCTCAATGTGAACAAGGATAGTAAAGAAAAGCTGGGCCAACTCTTGACCTTTGAAGGAAAAAAACAGGTACCTGTAAAAGATGAAGTGGGACCAGGAGCTATTGTAGCTGTAGCCAAGTTAAAAGATACTTCCACAGGGGACACCCTTTGTGATGAAAAAAGTCCCTTTAAATTGAAAAAACCAGAAGTTTCTCCCTGTATTATTTCTTATGCCCTGGCTGCAGAAAAACAAGGAGAAGAGGATAAGGTTTTTGCCTCTGTGCAAAAACTTTTGGATGAAGATATTACCCTGGAGCTTACCCGCAATGAAGAAACAGGAGATATGCTCTTAGCTGGTATGGGGCAACTACACATTGAAACCACTGTGGAAAAGGTAAAGAGAAGGTATAAAGTGGGCATTGTGCTCAAAACCCCTAAAATCCCCTATAGAGAGACCATTAAAGGTAAAGCTGAAGTCCAGGGTAAGTACAAAAAACAAACTGGTGGTCGTGGCCAGTATGGTGATTGTTGGATTCGTCTGGAGCCCCTACCCAGGGGTGGCGGCTACGAATTTGTGGACGCCATTGTTGGCGGGGTTATTCCTAAGCAGTACATCCCTGCAGTAGACGCTGGTATTCAAGAGGCAGCTAAAAAGGGTGTGTTGGCTGGTTATCCAGTGGTGGACTTTAAGGTTACCTTATACGATGGCTCCTATCACAGTGTGGACTCTTCTGAAATGGCTTTTAAGATTGCAGGCTCCATGGCCTTTAAAAAGGCAGTGGAAAAGTGTAAACCTGTGTTGTTAGAGCCGATTATGAATGTTACTGTTTACATTCCAGATGAATATATGGGCGATGTAATTGGTGATATTTCCAGCCGTAGAGGAAAGGTGCTGGGCTCTGATTCTCAAAATGGCATCACAGAAGTAAAGGCCCAGGTACCCATGGCTGAAATGCTTACCTATGCCCAGAGCCTAACAGCCATGACCAGTGGCCAGGGAACCTATACAATGGAGTTTGACCATTATGAAGAAGTGCCCAGTCAGATAGCAGAAAAGGTTATTGCGGAGAGCAAAGGCGAAGAAGCTTAAAAACTGGTTTTATCTTTTGTCTGTAGTTAAAAAGGGTCTCTTTACAAAAAAAGAGACCCTTTTTTGTTTATTTAGCTTGTCCTTTGGGGTGTTTTAGGTTATGCTAACTTCACCTTGGTTTAAATTAACACCTTTGATTTTAAGAAGATTTTAGGGCTGAAATGAAAAAAGTAAAACTTATTCCCTTAGGTGGTCTGGGTGAAATAGGGCTTAACTGTTTGGCCCTGGAAACCGATGATTCTCTGGTTTTGATAGATTGTGGCTTGATGTTTCCAGACGATTATCTCTTTGGCATTGATGTGGTTATTCCCTGTCTTAATTATGTGTTGAACAAAAAAGACAAATTACAGGCCATTATCCTTACCCATGGACATGAAGATCACTTGGGAGCACTTCCCTGGCTTTTGCCTTATGTAGATGCTCCTGTTTATGGTTCTGGATTTACTTTAAAAATTCTGGAAAATAAACTTACTGAATTTAACTTGCTAAGCTATGTCCGCCTAAAAGAAGTAAAGCGTTATGATAGACTGAAAATAAAAGACTTTTCTTTTACCTTTATTCCGGTTTGCCATTCTATTATTGAAGGATTTGCTTTGGGTATTGAGACTCCAGTGGGTAAAATTTTTCATACTGGAGATTTTAAAATTGATTTAAATCCTTTAGACAATCAATTTACAGACACCAGGGCCATTCAAGAGTTTGCCCGGGACGGGGTAAAACTCCTGCTTTCTGATTCCACCAATGTGGAACGAGAAGGTCGGGCCTTGACTGAAAAAGAAGTAAAAGCCAGTTTAAGAGAACTGATTGCCTGCTCCAGGGGAAGAGTTTTAATTACTTTGTTTTCGAGCCACATTCAGCGCATCCAGGAAGTTTTTGATTTAGCAGAAGAGTTTGGTCGTAAAGTGGCTGTGAGTGGACGAAGTTTGTTTGTAAACATAGACCTGGCCAGAGAGCAGGGGTTTTTGAATTTTGGCGAAGATACTTATATTCCATTAGAAGAAGCTGTTACCCTTCCTGAAAATAAGGTTTTATTTTTACTTACTGGTTCTCAAGGAGAGCCTTTATCTGCTTTAACTCGCCTGGCTAAAGAAGAGCATAAACAATTAAAGGTTCATCCAGGTGATCTGGTGATTATGTCTTCCCGCTTTATTCCTGGCAATACCAGGGCCATTACGAGAGTGATTAATGACCTTTATCGCCTGGGAGCAGAAGTGGTCTATGAAAAGGTAGGGGCCATTCATGCTTCTGGCCATGCCCATCAAGAAGAGTTGCGGGAGATGATTAGGCTGGTTAAGCCAGAATATTTCATTCCCATTCATGGTGAATATAGACATCTGGTTAAGCATGCGAGATTGGCCAGGGAGGAAGGAGTAGCTGCAGAAAAGGCCATAGTGCTAGAAGACGGGCAGAGTCTCATTTTAGATGAAAAAGGAATTAGTCCAGGGGACAAGCTGGATTTAGAGGCCATTTATGTGGATGGCAAGGGTGTTGGCGATGTGGGGCAAACAGTGCTTAAGGAAAGACAGATTTTAGCCGGGGAAGGTCTGGTGATTTGTCTGCTTATTTTGGAAAAGGCCACAGGAGAGCTTGTTTATGGTCCGGAAGTCATTTCTAAAGGATTTGTCTTTGAGCAACACTTTGCCCATATTTTAGAGGATGCCAAGTGCATTATCCTGGATATTTATGAAAATACCCCCCCGCATGAGCCCAAAAAGATGGAAGAGCGCATTCGCTCTGTTTTGCGCAAGTTTTTTAAAAAGGTGTTGGGCCGAGACCCCATCACCATTCCCATTGTGCTTTCCCTTTAATTAAAAAGGCGTATCATCCAGATTGGCTACTTCTGAAGGAAAAGTGGGGCCAAGATCTTCTTCTTCAGGTAAAACTTCTGCTTTGGGTTGGGAATCAGGTGTGCTTTCTGTTACTCCTTTGGGATCTAAGGCCTGGATACGAGAAGCGATTATTTCTGTAGTATAGCGATTTTGCCCCTGCTGATCCTGCCATTGTCTGGTTTGCAACCGTCCTTCTACCAAGATCAATCTTCCCTTGCTTAGATAATTGGCACAAAACTCGGCCTGTTTGTTGAAAACTACCACTCTGTGCCATTCAGTCTTTTCCACTTTATTGCCGCTTTTATCTGTGTAGCCTTCATCTGTGGCCACAGAGAAGTTAACCACAGGCATGCCTGAAGTGGTGTAGGCAAGTTTGGGGTCCTGTCCCAACCTGCCGATTAAAAACACTTTATTTAGACTTGCAGCCATTTTTAGGTTCCTCCTTGAAAAACAAAGTAATATTTTCTTAGCCAAGAAAATTAAAAAAAGCAAAGGCCAGTTTCTTAAAGAATTTCCTTTAGCTTTTGTTCTATCTGGTCTAACTTTTCTTCTAAAAGGTAAGAAATTTCATTGGCTTTTTGAGGTTCCCAGTTGGCTAGAGCTGTATCTAATTTTTTTTGCCAGGATTCCAGTTCCTTGACTTGAGGCTCTAAAAAGGCTGCTATTCGGGGATCCAAATCTTCAAAAAGCACTTTTTCTTTTAAACGCTTAAGAAGTTCTCTTACTCCAGGATTACTTACTTTTTGATCTTGAGCAAAAACTACTTCAAAGAGATGTGGCCAATTTTTTTCCACCTCTGAAGGGTCAAAGGTATAAGCGCTGACTCTTATTTGTAGTACTCTTCCCAAGCTATTTTTCCTCCCACTCGCTTTTTACCTTGAGCACCACTTCTTTAATACTTTCCAGGTCTTCTGGCGGACAGACACCAAAGAGAATGTCTTCAGCATTAAGACTCTGGCCTGGCTTAAAATAGAGGTGATAAATAATCCCTTCTGGTCCTTCATAGGGTAAAAAGGTTTCTCTTTTCATTCTGCTCAAGATGAGTACTTCCTCTCCAGGGTGTAGTTTTACCTTTTGACAACCCTTGGCTTTGATGCGTTTATCTATTTCCGGGACAAAATAATACTTTCCCTTTTCTGGGGCCCGGAAAAGATAAAGGGTCTCCTTCAGAATGAGTTCCAGGACCTCTTCTTTGGTTAAATAGTGTTTAATCTCCAGGATAGGAGTATTGGCTTCTACAAAATCTCCCTTTTGAAAGGGGTATATTTTGGAGATAATGCCCCTTTCCTGGGCATAGAGGGGTTTTTGGTTGTTTTCTCTGGTAAGGTAGGCCAGAAGGGTACCAGGTTGCTCCTTGTACTTGCCCCTGGGTCCCTTTACTTCTTCTCCTTCTCCCACGACAAACTCAATGGTGCCACAATGAGGGGTTTTTACCACAATGGTCTTGTAAGGATTTTCCTTTATTTTATCTAGCAACTCTTTAATATTGCTTGTCTTCATATTTGCTCCTTCAGGTTAACGATAATAGAGATATCTTCCTCCCATGGTAAGTAAGGCCTGGTAGAGATTGGCCCGCATCTGTCTTCTGTCCCAGATACCTTGAATATGGCCCCTGCTCAGGGCGTGATAAGCTTTGTGATAGTCTGGAGGAATTTCCAGGCCTGTGGTTTCTTTGATTACTCCAGGACCTGCAAAGCCAATATTAGAAGAGCGAATGGCAAACTGATAGGGCGAACAGCCCAAAAAGCTGGCCACAGGACCAGCATAGGAATTGGTGTCATAAACCACAATATAAAGGCCGCCTGCTTCTAAGTAATTGCGTATGGCCAGGGTGCAACGGGGCATCTGGATAACTCCATTGGTGCCTTCTTGGATTCTAATACCTGCGGTGCCGTGAACATAAGCGATAAAGGGGCGATGTTTGAGCCTGGCCTTTTCCACGGCACGGATAAACTTTTCGCCTTCTGCTGCACCCACGGTGCCTCCTCTAAACTTGGCCGTAAGCACAGCCACCACCACTTCTATGCCCTTAATTTTGCCTTCAAAGGTCAAGCAGGCGCTTTTTTGGCCAGTTTTCTTTTTAGCAGTTTCCAGTTTATGAGAAAAGTTGGCAAAATCCAGGGGATTGGTAGCTTCTATATCCTGGTTAAATTCTCGCAAGGAGTGAGCATCAAAGACATTGTAAAGATACCATTCGTGCTCCATGGGGAAGTGGTGGCCGCAATAACTACACACTCCAGCCATTTCGCCAAAGAGGTCTGGGGCCCAGAGGTCCAGGCAACCTTCTTTAGAAGCATTGGGACAGGTAATGGTTTTATCCACCTTGGCCTGGGGGCTTAGGTAGGGAGTGGTTTCTTGTTTGTGGCCATCCCAGTCAGAAAGAGACAGTAATTGGCAGACATTGGCCTTGCGTTTATGAAACCAGGAAAATCTGCACATAAACTTGTGATAGGAAGTTTTAGCTCTATTTAAAAGAACATGGATTTCTCCTTTGATATCTTCTGTTAGTTGCGAAACCACCTGTTTATGCCTGCGTAAAATATCGTAGTGGAGTAAACTATAGCCTGCCCAGAAAAGTTCTTCACTTTTGTCTTTGATTTTGGTCAGGTTGTTGCGACCATCAATATAGGCGTGTTGGCTCATTTTTCGGAATTTACGATAACGATTTTCCAGCAGCCTTTCCTTGGCCTTGGCTCCCAGGGCCCAGCGCACATAAATCTCTGGATTTTTTAGCTTTCTTAAGACCAGGTAACGAAAAAGGCTAATACCTCTGACCCGTAAGACCACTTCATCTGTGGCTTTAATGACTTCATTTCTAAGTTGTTTAAAGAAATCAAAGTGTTCTGGCCTTGCTCCCAAGGGTGGCTCTTTGATGATTCTGTCTATATAACCCATGACCAGGTTATCATCAGCAGTCATTTTGAGTTGGGAAGCACACTGTTCAATGAGTTCTGGACTGGCTTTTTCTTTACCCCTGATCCTACCTTCAATAGCTGCGGCCCCTTCCGGGGAAATGACTGAATAATAGCCATGGGAAAGCATAAGGCGCATATCTGCCAGGGCAATGGCTTCTGCCCCTCCAGAACCGCCTTCAGAAAAGACAGCAATGATAGGCACCTTTAGCCCGGCCATTTCATAGAGGTTGCGGGCAATTTGCTGGGCTGCCCCAGGATAGTCTTCAATGGGATAAGCTCCGGGAGTAAAGACATAGGTATGAATGGGGATGTTTTCCCTTTCTGCTACTTTCATGTATTGTAAGGCCTTGGCATTACCCCAGGGCTTTACTGAGCCACCGTTTCTAAATTCTTCTCCATGCCCTTTTTCCTGGCCTATAACCATAACTGGCTGGTTGTAGATTTTTTTCCCTACCTTACGGGTAATATAGGCTCTGGCAATGAGCATGGAAGGGTCTATGCTATACTCGTCTTGACCACCGATTTCTGTGTAATTGTCATACACATTTTCCAGGATGTCTTTAAGGCAAATGCGTTGGGGGTGGCGCACAATGCGTACTTTGTCCATGGGGGTTAGTTGGCGATCCAGCTTGTTTTCCAGAAAAGTAAAGAGGTCTTTTAAAGAGTTTAGTTTGCGTTTGGCTTCTTCCAGGTTGATGTTTTTATAAGAATTTTTAAAATCTTTTAACTTGCTTTCCAGCAGAAGAATATTTTCATTTTGTTTATGGGCAAAAATGTCTTTAATGTAAGTAAGCTTTTCTTCTAAAAACTGTAGTTCTTTTTCTATATCTAATAACAACATATGCCTCTCTCTTTTTTATTTTTTTAGGAGTTTTTTAGAAGACTAAAATTTCGGAAGTTTTGGCTTTGAGGAAGTTTAAATTGGATTTTAACTTTTCTCCCTTTTTGTTTTCGCCTTCCAAAACCACCTCTTCTAAAAACTTTAAGCCATGCCTTTTGGCTTCTTCCAGGTCTTTGCCCCAGACAATGGCCAGGGCCAGGTTGGGGTCAAAGTCAGTGGGGATTTCATAGGGTTTATCCTGAGGCACATGGCTAAAGACCTGGAGCCAGGGATAATTGGGATAGCTAAAGCGAGTAATAGTGCCTACCCAGGGAGTAAAGTTCTCCTCTGGAGATTCGGCAATAATTCTATACTCAATGCCTACTCCCTGAAAAGAAATGTCTTTCTGGGAATAGTTTAGCTTTTCTCCCAGACCTAAACGGATTTGTTCTTCTATGAGGTTTACTTCCTGGCCTTTAACCCTGGAAATAATAGCTGAGACTCCATTTTCCACCTGAATTCTGGTATTTACTTCCATTAAAAAGGGTTGACCAGTGGGGCTGACAATCCATTCCCAGGTGCCCACGTTGTCGTATTTTACTTCTCTGGCAATGCGCAAAGAGTATTTTACGATATCCTGGAGTACCTTCTGGGCGTCAAAGGCATAATTGATGGTTTTGGGGTAAAAACCAGGGGCAACTTCTATGCGTTTTTGTCTGCCTGTACTTTGAATGGTGCAGTTTCTGGTGCCAAAATGGACCACCTGGCCGTGGCGGTCAGCTACAATCTGCACTTCCAGATGGTTAAAGTCAAACACTCTTTGTTCAATCAAAACCCCATCATTGCCAAACTGGCGTTGGGCATAGTTTCTAAGCCGCCTTAAGACGCTGCGGAAGCGGTCCATATCTCCCACTTCCTCAATGCCCATGCCTCCACCGCCTGCAGAGGCTTTAATCAGGATGACTGGATGCTCTATTCCCTGCTCTTTTTGGAAAATAAAGAGGTCTCGTGCCAGTTCTTCTGCTTCCAGTTCATCGTAAATGGGACGGTCTGAACCTGGCACAGTGGGGACATCCAGTTTTCTGGCCAGCCTTTTGGTCTGAATTTTGTCTCCCAGTTCTTTGATGATTTTCCAGTTGGGCCCAATAAAAATAAGTGGCTTGGACCTGGTAACCACCCTGCGAGCAAAACGATAGTCTTCAGCAAAAAAACCATAGCCAGGATGGATAGCTGTGGCCTGGCTATAATCAGCTACAGCCAAGATCTCATTGGCGTCCTGATAGGAACTAATTTTAAACAGGCTTTTTTCTCCTCCCTTTTCCTGGGCAAATCTACAGTGCAAGGACTCTTTGTCTTCTTCTGTGTACACAGCTACAAAATCATGTCCCAGGTTAAGACAGGCCTGCATGATTCTGAGGGCAATTTCTCCTCTATTGGCTACAAGAATTTTATGCTTTTTCATGGTCTTCTGAGGACTCCTTTTCAGCAAGTTTTTTTAATTCTATTTCTTCCTTTTGAGCTTCCAGGATGAGCTTATCCAATAAGCGCTCTTCTCTTAAAGAGATATCTTCAAAAGCGCAAGCAATGTATTCATCCCGTATGCGCACTACAGTAGCATTGAGTTTTAAGAGTTTTTTTTCATTATAAATTATTTCTATCTCCAGGATATCTCCCTTTTGAAAACTCTCTTCAGCCGGAGAATAATAAAAGGATATTCCTGCTGCACTAATATCTCTAGCCTTAAAAAGCTTTGTCCCCAACTGGACCTGCAGATTGTCTAAGGCCACTCTATAAGCTTTTCTGGGAGTTTTACTTTCATATTTGATTTCAAAATCATCTAAAAATTCATCCATAATTTACACTCTTTTAGGGGGTTATAATTTTTTCTAAAACAAACTCCACCCTTCTATTTCTGGCCCGATTATCCGGGCTATTGTTGGGATATAAGGGGTTTAAATCCGCAAAACCAGTAGCAGTAAGGCGTTCTGGCTCTATGCCCAAGCTTAGAAGATAACGCAAGACATTGATGGCCCTCAGGGCAGAAATTTCCCAGTTGTCTTTAAACCTTCCTCCAGGCCTGGGGGGAGTATCATCAGTATAGCCAATGATATTTATCTTTTGATCCGGGTGCATAATAAAAAAATCCTTTAACTCCTGCAGGGCCTTTTTCCCTGCAGGAGTTAATTCCACCTGGCCAGATTCAAAAAGTACTTCTGCAGGCAGGCGCAGGATAATTTTACCTGATTCTAGGTAAGCTCCTACCAATCCTTCTAGGCCTTTTTCTGTGTAAAAGTACTGCAGGTCTGAAAAGACCTTTTTTTGGCCTTCAATCATTTCCCGATAGCGCTTGATTTCAGTTACAGACACTCCAGGGCCTTCCTGCCCCAGAGTGACACTCAAAATGCCCTTTTTAGCCTGCCCCAGGGCTTGCTTTACAGAAAATAAGGTCTCCTTAAAGGTCTCCTGGTTTAAGTTGGACATGGAGAAAAGGAGAATAAAAAACACCAGGAGCAGCATGGTCAGGTCAGCAAAAGTGACCAGCCAGGTTGCCTCTTCTTCTTTTTCTTCTTCTATTTGTAAAAAATCATCTTCGAGCATCTTTTCTTTCTCCTGGGGCTACAAAGGAGGAAAGCTTTTCATAAACAAAAGTGGGGTTGTTGTTTTCCAAAATACTTTTGGCTCCCTGGAAAATGATTTCCAGATGCAAAATTTCTTCTAAACTTCTGCTTTTGAGTTTGCCTGCAATGGGCAAAAAGAGTAAATTGGAAAGCAAAGCTCCATAAAAGGTGGTTAAAATAGCTACAGCCATGGCTGGCCCAATGCTGGCAGGGTCTTCCAGCTTGGTTAGCATCTGGACCAGACCAATTAAGGTCCCAATCATCCCAAAGGCAGGGGCATAAGCGCCCATTTTCTTAAATACATCTTGAATAATAGCGTGCCTGCTTTTTAAAGAGGAGATTTCAATGCGAAGGGTTTCTGTGATTAAAAAGGGGTCTGCATTGTCTGCTATAAGCTGACAGGCTTTTTTGAGCACCTTGTTTTCTGTTTCCACGTGTTCTAGGGCAAGCAGTCCTTCTTTTCTGCTTATCTCAGCTATGCGTACCATGGTGTTTACCACCTGGTTGGAAGTGATTTTGCGTCGGGTAAAGATGTAAAAGGCTGCTTTAATGGCTTTGAACACGTCAGAAAGGGGAAAGTTGACGCAAGTAGAAGCAAAGGTACCGCCCAGGACAATCATCAGTCCTGGAATGTTGATAAAGATATCAACTGCTCCCCCTAAAAAAATAGCTCCAATGACCAGGGAAAAACCTACGATAATGCCAAAAAAAGTTGCAATGTCCATAACTTCCCTTTAAAATCAAAAATTAAGGTTTACCTAGAGCCAAACAATAAAAAAATCTTTTAACATTTTAGGAAGTATTATGCAAAAAGAAAAAATATTCAAGTCTTATAAGTGGCTACTAAAAAATATTTCTTATCAGCCAGAAGTAGCTGTAGTCTTGGGAAGTGGCTTGGGGGATTTTCTGGATGGTCTTAAGGTGGATAGGAGCTTTGCCTATGCAGAAATAGAAGGCTTTCCTGTGTCCACAGCTCCTGGGCATGCAGGAAAATTGGTTCTGGCTAAAATGGGAGAAAAAAGGGTTTTGGTGTTAGCTGGCCGTTTTCATCTTTATGAAGGCTATTCTGCGCAAGAAGTGGTTTTTGGAGTAAGGGTGGCCAGTCTTTTGGGTTGTAAAACTTTTATTTTGACCAATGCTGCTGGAGCCTTAAATCCTCAATTTGAGGCTGGAGAGCTCATGCTTATTACGGATCATATCAATTTTACAGGCGAAAGTCCTCTGGTGGGAGAAAATATAAGTGAATGGGGACCAAGGTTTCCAGATATGAGTGCTGTTTATGCCAAAGAATTACAGCAACTGGCTTTAAAGGTTGCCCTGGAAGAAAAGATTACCCTGCATAAAGGGGTTTATATTCAGGTGAAAGGACCCAGCCTGGAAACACCTGCAGAAACCAGGGCCTTTCGTTTTCTGGGAGCTGATGCCATAGGTATGTCCACTTCTCTGGAAGCCATTGCGCTTAAACATATGGGAAGAAAAATTTTGGGTATTTCTTGCCTAACCAATAAAAATTTGCCAGATTGTATGCAGGAAACCAGTGAGGAAGAGATTTTGGCTCAGGCTAAAAAGAGTAATGTTCAATTGTCTAGGTTGTTGGTATCTTTTATTAAAGCCTTACCTTAAAAGAGGAGGAAAAATGCTGGATTTTGATCCTCAGGACCTGATTAAGGAAATAGCCTATAATGTAGAAAGAAAGGACAAGATTAAGGCAGGATTGGTTTTAAATTATTTTTTTGACTTGGAGCCTGAGCACAGGGCACAGGTGTTAAGGATTCTGGCCACAGGAGAGCCAGATTTTAGTTTACCCTATTTTTTGGATTTTTTGCAAAAGGATAAAAAATTAATTGAAGATACAGAATTTAAGACAGCTCTTTTAGAAGTGGTCTTTGCAGACCCTCATCTTCTGGGCGATTATTTGAAAAATGGGGTGGAGCCCAGAGAAATTTTACTTCAAGTAGCAGGAGAGACCAAACTTCCAGAGCTGGTTCCCTATCTAACAGAAATACTTACCAGCACAGAAGAGGAAAATATCTTAAAATGCACCATTGAAGCCCTGGGCAATATTGGTGATCCTCAAGCCACTACTCCGGTTAGTGAGTTTTTATACTCCAATAACAGGACCCTTATCCTGGCAGCCATTAATGCCCTGGGCAAGATAGGTTCGCCCACAGCCATTAAGCGTCTGGCGGAAAAGATGGGGCACGATACTCATCTGGATTTACTTATTCTGGATATTTTTAGTCAGATTCAAGATACCTTGAGTTTACAAAAGTTAAATGAAACCTTGAGTTCTCATTATGCCCACTTGCGTAACTATGCCAAGAATAAGCTGGTACGTATTGGCAGCAAGGCGGTTCCTTTTTTGGTGGAAAATTTAAATTTTGACGATCCAGACCTGGTGATTCATACCCTAAATGTGTTGGGTGAAATAGGTGATGAGGCTGCAGTTTTACCCATTAGAAAGCTCTTAAGTAATCAGCCCAAAGACTCCAATGTGCGTTTTGCTGCTTATGAGGCTTTGGGCTTTTTACCTGTAGATAAGGGAGCTTACACTTTAGCTGCTGGTTTAACAGATAAAGACGAACAGGTAAGAGTTGCTGCTGCTTCTGCTATTGAGCGCAATTTAAGTCCTGTTTTGATTGCAGGCATTAGGAATATGGTCAAAGGTGAGGATGAAGAGGTTAAAAATGTAGTCAAGGCCATTATAACTGCCCAAACTAAAGAATTGTTTTTAAACCTATTGCCTGAAGATAATTTTAAAAAACTGGCTTTAGACTTCTTACAAAAGAAGTGTCCACCAGATTTACGTAACTACTATTTTGAATTGCTTGAGAAGTATGGTTACAAGGATTTAGTACCCAGGGCAGAGGAAGAAAAAGAAGAAAAACCTGTGGCCCTGGCTGTGGACGATTCTAAGATGATTCTCTCCATTTACAAAGCCAGTCTTTTTGAATTGGGCTTTGAACCCAGGCTTTTTGCCAAGCCAGAAGAGGCGCTGGAGTGGTTAAAGGAAAATAAGCCCAATATAATGTTTACAGATTTAAATATGCCAGGGCTTACCGGCATAGAACTTACAGCCAAGACCAGGCAGATTTATAAGCCAGAAGAGTTAACCATTATCATGGTGACCACTCAAAACGAAGCTACAGACAATGAAGCTGCTAAAGAAGCAGGGGTGACAGATATTTTGTACAAGCCCTTTACCAAGGATATTCTGGAGGCCAAAATAAAGGAGTATCTGAAGTGAGACTTGGGATTATCCAGTTAAATCCTTGGATAAATGACCTCAAGGGAAATGCTAGCAAAATAGAAGCAGGAGTTAAGGAACTCAGCCAGAAAGGGGCAGACTTAGTAGTCAGCAGTGAACTAGCCCTTATAGGCTATCCTCCCAGGGATTTGCTCCTGAGACCAGGTATTATAGCTCGTTGTAAACAGGTGGCTCTAAAGCTGGCCCAGAGCCTAAGGGGTTACGCTCCTTTACTTTTGGGAACGCCCTGGAGTGAAGGCAATAAGCTTTTTAATGCAGCTCTTTTTTTGGAAAAGGGGCAAATTGTTTCCTGGGTAGGCAAAACCTTGCTTCCCAATTATGATGTTTTTGACGAACAGCGTTATTTTTGCCCTTTTACTGGCAGTAAAAAAATTAACTTTCAGGGCAAAAATATGGGGATTACTATTTGCGAAGACATCTGGAATGACAAGGAATTCTGGAAAAAAGAACTCTATCCTACCAACCCTGTAGAGCAGTTGGCCCGGGAAAACCTGGATATCTTAATTAACCTTTCTGCTTCTCCCTATACCCTGGGCAAGCAAAAACTTCGGGAAAAGATGTTGGCTCACCTCAGCCAGAAGTATAAATTTGCTTTGGTTTACGTAAATCAGGTGGGAGCTAATGATGATTTGATTTTTGCTGGTAGGAGTATGGTTTGGAATGGGCAAGGAGAGATGATTTTTCGGGCCAAAAGCTTTGCTGAGCACAGAGTGGTGGTGGATTTACAGGAAAGGCAAAAGGTATATGCTGACAATTTAGGCTCAGAAGAGGAGATTTTTCAGGCCCTGGTTTTAGGGGTAAGGGACTATGTGCATAAGTGTGGCTTTGACAAAGTGGTGCTGGGCCTTTCTGGAGGCATAGATTCTTCTTTGACTGCAGTGATTGCCACCAGGGCCCTGGGCAGGGAAAAGGTCCTGGGAGTGCTTATGCCCTCTCCTTTTACCAGTAAGGAAAGCATAGAAGATGCTTTGGAGTTAGCTAAAAATTTAGGGATAAAAACCTATACCTTACCTATAGATTCTTTAATGCAGGCCTTTGATAAGGTTTTGGCAGAGGTGTTTTCTGGCCTTCCCAGGGATGTTACTGAGGAAAATATTCAGTCCAGAATCAGGGGCAACTTGTTGATGGCCATTAGCAACAAGCTAAGGGCACTTCTACTTACCACTGGAAATAAGTCAGAATTGGCTGTAGGTTATTGCACCATTTATGGAGATATGTCTGGAGGGCTGGCCGTGATTTCTGATTTGCCCAAGACCATGGTCTATAAAGTATCTCACTGGGTTAATAGGGAAAAAGAGATAATCCCTTCCAGAGTACTGAGCAAGCCACCTACAGCTGAGCTTGCTCCCAATCAAAGGGATGAAGATTCTTTGCCCCCGTATGAACTTTTGGATGAGATTTTAAAATTAATTATTGAAGAAAATAGAGAAGTAGAAGAGATTGTGAGTCTGGGCTATGCAGAAGAGGTGGTAAAAAAGGTTTATCGCATGGTTCGGCTGGCTGAGTTTAAACGCAAGCAAGCGCCTCCAGGCCTAAAAATAACCGATAGAGCCTTTGGTACGGGCTGGAGAATGCCCATTGCTGCAAAATTGTGAAAAAAAACTTGACGAACAGTTGAGTTTTCCTTAAAAGGACTCCTCATCACATTGCTCCCCGGTAGCTCAATCGGCAGAGCGGGTGGCTGTTAACCACTAGGTTGGCGGTTCGAGTCCGTCCCGGGGAGCCAGAACAAGTCACTAGACCCCGCTGGAAACAGCGGGGTTTTTTGCTTTTTTCAGTCAAATATTTCTTCTTAGTGTCTAGTCTTAAGACTAAAATTTTTAATTTTGTCTGTAAACTCAATACCCCAAAATAAGTTAACCTGAATAAAAAAAGTACTTATAGTTATTGTAAGTATTTTTAGGTCTATTTTTAAGCCCTCTTATTATTGTCAAAAGCAGAAAAATAAAATATGGCTTGTAATTGGAGATAGTTAATTAAAAGTTGGTATAATATGTTAGGTATAATCTTGGCTATCCAAGATATCTGAATTCTATCAAGGTTTGGATTGTTTGTTTTTGGAAGGTTTTTAATTGAGTATAATTGATACTTTAAAATAGAAAAAATGTCTCAGGTTAAGAGTGAAATTCTGGCTCAACAGGTTTTGTTCAAGTTCGAGGAAGTATATTCCCTTTATTATCGCTTGATTTTGCTGGTAGGTTTGAGAAGAAGTGGGAAAACATCTGTATTAAATGAGGTCTCAGAAAAACTCTCTGCACCGTTGATTAATGTAAATCTAGAGTTATCTCGTGTAATGCTGGATTTGACCGAGCGCCAACGAGTGTTACAGGTTTCAAAGCTACTTAGTGAAATTGTGAATAAAGTAGCAGGTGAAGTAGTTTTACTGGACAACATTGAGATGCTTTTTCATGTTCAATTAAAGCAAAATCCCTTATACCTTTTGCAGAAACTATCTCGGAATAAGACCATTGTGGCTGCATGGAACGGATATGTGATGAAGAATTGTTTGATTTACGCAACTCCAGAACACTCCGAGTACCGTAGTTACTCGGTTGAAAATTTTTTAGTAGTCAATGCAAATGTGAAATAAATAGAACAACAAGGAAGCTACAAGGGAGTATGTGTGATGAAATATCAAAATTTGATTCAATTTAACCCCATTGAAACTATTGTTCAGTTAAGGGATGCCGATAAGGCCTCTGCTGCCCGTCAGCTGGTAAGCAGTTATGTCATTTCCCATGAGATGGCTGAGAAGCTCATTGGCATGGTGATTCCTCAAATGCAGTTTGAGCAACCTGCTGATAATAAGGGATTGCTTGTGGTGGGCAACTACGGCACCGGTAAGTCACACCTGATGTCGGTGATCTCCGCTATCTGCGAGCACGCGGATCTGCTTTCCGCCCTGGGCAACGCACAGGTGGCACAAGCAGCAAGAGCGATCGCCGGCAAGTTCAAAGTGGTCCGCACCGAGATCGGGGCCACCACCATGTCGCTGCGGGACATCCTCGTCGGCGAGCTGGAGGAGCACCTGGCCGCCATGGGCGTGACCTACACC